>DAIDIB010000001.1 GCA_027459575.1 Gammaproteobacteria bacterium
GGTCTTTTTATGCCTCTTTTCGCGGGAGGTTCAATAGCCTCAATTTTCTGTTTTTTATTAGCGGGCATTGATTCTTTATCAGGGTCATAGAGAGGTCGCTTTACTCCTCTTGTATTTTCTAAAAGAGAAACTATTTCCTCATGTCCTAAAGCAGAAGCAAACTCTAAAGGGGTAATTGAAATAATATATGATGGTTTTTGTTTGCTGATTAATGCTTCCATCGCAGCTTCACAATGATTATAGATGCCATATTGACGAAGATACGCAACATTTAATTTGCCTGGAGTTAACATATCAGCATTTTTATCCAGCAGCATTTTTACCATAGTAAGAGAGCGAGCTTGCACTGCTGCAAGGAGCGGTGTGGTATTATTATTTGATGCTTGATTAACATTCGCCCCGCCATTTATTAATGCTTGTACGGCTTGTTTGTGATTATTAGCGATTGCTTGCAAAAGAGGTGAGTTGCCATTATTATCTGCCTTGTCAATATTAGCGCCTGCCTGTATTAATCTATCGATGATATCCAGGAGCCTAAATTCGGCGGCTATGTTAAGAGGGGTGCTGCCTCTTTTTTCAGCCTGATTAATATCAGCACCGGCATCTATCAATAGATTAACAAGTGGCAGGTAACCACGCACCGTTGCAATGTGGAGAGGAGTAATATCATTATTCATTTTCGCGTTTGGATTCGCTGAGGCTGCCAATAATTCTTTTAGAATATTAAGGTCTCCATTGTTCGCGGCAAAATGGAGAGGAGTGATATCGTTATCGCTTGACATCATAGAGGGGTCCGCCCCATATAATATTAATTTATTTACTTTCTTAAGTTGACCCATCATCACAGCAATACCAAGCCAGTATGCACCATGTGCATCAGTTACCTTAGTTTTGGCAGGAGTGACTTCATGGATGGTTTGCCAATTTTGCTGATTTTCCAGTTTAGCTATTATACTGTTCCATGCTTTTGAATTCGTATCTTGAGAATATAGTTGAGTCGTTAAAATAGTATTCTCACCATTAAAAAAAGCGTTTTCAACAAATTTGGCGAGATTTGAGGGATCTGCAGCATCGATATATCGCGTTGGCAGTTGGTTAGCGTCAGTGACTGACCAATGAAGCGTGACAGGATCGTATCCAAGCAAGATGGCATGATCTAAGCTTGTTAATAAAAAAATCAATGGTTGTTTGGGAAGCTGTACGCGATTTCTGAGCGCTGTCTCATGAAATAATTTAAAATATTGTGTAAGTTCTTTATGGTTATAAGCCCCAGAAAATTCTGATAGTTTGCTAATGCCGCCTTCTTTTTCAAGTTGCAGCGGAACGGTGAGGGGGAGCGTGAGCTTGAGTGATGTATTCTGAATCTTTCCGTGGGTTTTAATATCAAGATCAAGTGCAGGCAAGTTAAAGTCAAATTGCTGATGTCTCAACAAGCCATCAAGAAATACTGGGGTATCAAGCAAAATTTGCTCATCTTCAGTAAAACGTTCTTTTTTCCGTTCTTCTATTTTTTTCTGCACGAATACGTTAAACCAGAAACTTGTTCTTCTTCTTTTTTTTTCCTCAAAATTTAATGGCTTCCCTTCTTCCTCTAAAGTTTTCATGGTTTCATCGAGCTCACGTGAGGCAGCTTTATTTTCTGGAATTGTAAAGAGCTCTTTCTTTTCTTTAGGACTTAATTCGCGAGCTGGGCCTACTTCACCTTTTACATCCTCGATTAACTTAAGACGTTCGATGTTAAGCTTGTTTATCATTTCTGCGAAGGATTCTACTGGGATTTCAAAAATAAGCTCGAAACGTCGAGTGGTGGTTTTGAGATCGCCTAATAAAATAGCCTGCATGTGCATGGCGGCGACGCCAAGACAAACTCCCTTTTCATCCACCTTGGCAGTTGTTATTGTTTGCAGACGATTGATAAGCCAATTTTGGCCATTAGGTAGGGCAGTTAAGGGAGGATTTATTCTAGTCTTAGACATTACACACCTCGGTTAGAGTATTTTTTTATGCCTAATAATATTAATTATAACATGTAATGGACTAGTGGAGAGTTGTTGATTATATTTAAGAATTTAAGCTTATATACCGCACGCGCGTGCCTCTGTTCCGATATGACGGTTATACTCAGGAGAAACGGAGCGCGCGCTTTGATTAAACACTGTATCTGGATACAAAAAACGTGTCCGTGTTACGCGTTCCGTAACATATATCCTTTCGGTTTAACGAATGCCAATATGCCTAAATAAGAAAGTGTAGAGCCAAGACCTGAATGTTTTCTGCCACTCCACGGTAGGTAAGGACTGACGCGATCACAGCAGTTAAAATATACTGTTCCAACGTCTAATTGCTGTAATATCTTTTGCGCGCGTTGTTCGTCTTTGCCGTAGACACCGGCGGTTAGTCCGTAGTCTGTCTCTTGCATTAACCTCAACGCCTCTTCATCACTCGCCACTTTTTGAATGCCGATGATGGGGCCAAAGCTTTCGTCGTTCATGACTTTCATGCAGTGGTTGACGTTGGTTAAAACGGTTGGTTCAAAATAAGCTGGTTTTTTGTGTACCGGTTTGCCACCAGTCAAGATAGTCGCGCCTTTCGCAACCGCATCCAGCACTTGATCCGCCAGTACTTCAGTTTGATCTGGCCGTGTTAATGGCGCGAGATAAGTTAATTTTTTCACTTCGGCAACGAAGTGTTTAACAAACTCATCGTAAATGGCGCTATGCACATAAATACGCTCCACCGCGCAGCAACTTTGACCATTGTTATAAAATGCGCCTTCAACCAGTGACGCGGCAGCTTGTATAATATCGGCGACATCATCCATTACGTAGATAGGATCTTTGCCGCCAAGCTCTAAACCTACAGGCACTAATTTGTGCGCGACTTGTTCCGCGATATACTTGCCGACGCGATAACTTCCAGTAAAAAAATACCCGTCACAAGGTAAATGCAAAATAGCTTCGCCAGCTTGTCCATCGCCGAAAACCGCGCCAAATACATCTTTGGGTACGCCAGCCTGGTGAAGCAAGGTTTCAATGTTTATGCCAGTGGTGGTGGCAAATTCCGAAGGCTTGTATAACACGGCATTGCCAGCGAGCAATGCGGGAATAAACACATTAACGCCGACAAGAAACGGGTAATTCCATGCTGAAATATTCGCTATTACGCCGAGTGGTTCAAATGCCAATATTTCTTTCACACCATTAGCCTCATTCATGACTTTTTGTTGCAAGGTTAATGCGGTGTTATCAATAAAAAATTGAATGCGCTGGCATGCGCCTTTTATTTCATTGTGAGCCTCTTGCAATGGCTTGCCGTTTTCTTTATGCAGATCACGCGCAAGCTTGTCTTCATTTTTACGAAGTAATTCAACAAAACGTGTGATGACATTGATGCGATCAGACAACAATAATTTATTCCAGGCATGTTGACCATGCTTTAAAGTGCTAAAAATTTGCTGCAAGCTGGTAGGTGTGTCGATTATATCGGTCGTCATTTATGATCCTTTTCTTGTGTGCACCATATCAATAAAATGCTGATAGAGAATATCGGCCGGGATGACTTTATCCTGTAAGGCGTGAGTATATTCAGGATGCCATTGCACGCCCATGGCAAAACATTGTTCTGTATCTTTATACGAGAAAGCTTCAATAAGATTGTCTTGTGGTGAGATGGCTTCAATAATCAGGTCATTACCCAGTTTTTTAATGCCTTGATGGTGGATGGAGTTGACCAGTGGTTTGGCGAAATCTTTATATAATTTTCCAAGCATGCTGTTTTGTGTAAAGGCCACTTCATGACAATTTTTGTCGTATGATTGACTATTATAGTGATTCAGCATAGTTGAATGCTCGGTTTGCAAATCTTGATACAATGTGCCGCCAAAATAAACATTCAGTAATTGCGAGCCTCGGCAAATGCCCAGCATGGGTTTATGATAGTTAAAAGCAAAATCCGCTATTGCCAATTCGTAGTCATCGCGTTGCTTGTCGCCTGGCCAGCGTGTTTCATCCAGATGTTTTTCGCCATAACTCACAGGACATACGTCCGAGCCGCCTTGAAAAACAAAGCCATCCATTTGTGCGAGTAGGTTTTTCATTTCCTTGGGCGGCAATAGAGGGATTAATACCGGAATGACATTCTCTTGATATAAATAATTCGCCATATCATTAACGACAAAACATAAATTCTTTGGCGCGAAAAATTTTCGCTCTGCGTCGGGGTATAATAGACCCGCTGTAATGCCTAACTTC
Source organism: Gammaproteobacteria bacterium (assembly GCA_027459575.1). Taxonomy (GTDB): domain Bacteria; phylum Pseudomonadota; class Gammaproteobacteria; order DSM-16500; family DSM-16500; genus Aquicella. The sequence goes on from DAIDIB010000001.1 coordinate 4,251, forward strand.
ATCATTTTAGTATAATGCCTCTTTGAATAATTGTTTAAAATCGTTTTCTGTGACAGTCACTTCGTTGCATTGATGGCAGCCGTCTTCATGCGCCAATTTGGCAAGTCTGTCGATGTCTGCTTCCGAGATGCCTAGACTACTTAAATTGGTCGGCAGTCCAATAGACTGTGTTAATTCACGCGTGTAAATCGCCAAGGGCTTGTTGATGCCGATGTGTTTTTCAATTCGGCGAATTTTTTGCGCCACGCTTTTTTCATTGAAATTTAATCCCGCGGGCATCATCAGCGCGTTCGCTAACCCGTGATGCAAGTCTTTATGTGTGGAGAGAGCATGCGCCATGGAGTGAATTAAGCCCAGCCCTTTTTGAAATGCTACCGCGCCCATGAGCGCCGCGGCCATCATGTTGGCGCGTGCTTCGGGTGTGGGTTTATTCACTGCGGTGTGCAGCGACTCATGAATCAGGCGTATGCCTTCCAGTGCGATGCCATCGCTGAGTGGATGGAAGCCTTTTGCTAAATAAGCTTCGATGTTGTGGGTGAGTGCATCCATGCCCGTTGCGGCGGTGACATGCGGTGGTAATTCCATGGTTAATTCCGGATCAGCAAAAACCGCCTTGGCTAACAGAGTGGGGTGGAACAGTATTTTTTTTTGATGTGTGTCATCGTCAGAAATGACTGTGCTCCTGCCGACTTCACTGCCTGTGCCGCTGGTGGTGGGGACGGTGACAAAATAGGGGATAGCTTCAGTTATAAATTTATCGCCGCCGGTTAGTTCAACGTAGTCAAACAAATCGCGTGGATGATTGATTTTAAGTGCGATAGCGCGCGCCACATCCATGGAGGCGCCGCCGCCAAGACCGATAATGCAGTCACAACTATATTTTTTGTACGCGGCCTCACCTATGATAACATCGCTTTTGACGGGATTTTTGTGTATGTCATGAAAAATATGCGCGTTAATATTTAATATTTTTAAGTCGTCGTAAATTTTATTTAAAAAATCCTGTTTTGCCAGAGCTGGATCGGTAACGAGTAATGGTTTGGCGTATCCACGTTCTTTTAAGTGAGGGCCCAGCTCTTGAATTACTCCATTGCCAAAACGTACCATGGTTGGGTAAGAGAAAGTCGTATTCATTTTTTATCCATTAAATAATTTCAAAATATCGTTTAATTTCCCAGTCAGTCACGGGCTTCAAAGATTGTCGCCATTCCCATTCCCTGGTCTGGGTAAAATGACTTACAAAATATTTGCCAAATAAGGTTTCGGCGACTTCTGAAGACGCCATTATCTTCGTTGCTTCATGTAAGGTAGAAGGCAATACACCGTGATGCGTGTCACGATAACCATTACCAACTGTTCTCGGTTTATCGAGCGTCAATTTATTTTCGATGCCGTATAAACCGGAAGCCAAACACGCTGCCATTGCCAAATAAGGATTCACATCTGATCCCGCCACTCTAAATTCAACTCGCGTTGATTTTTTGCCACCTGGTATGGCTCTGATCGCCGTGGTGCGATTATCAATACCCCACGTAAGAGTGGTAGGTGCCCAGGCGCCTTCCACTAAGCGCTTGTAGCTGTTTATGTTGGGTGCGTACATGGGTAAGATATGTGGCAAGCAATAAAGTTGACCAGCGATATAGCTTTTCATGATATCACTCATCTTCTTGTCATCATTCGCATCGTAAAACAGGTTGTTTTGATCATGCCAGATACTCTGATGAATATGGCCACCACAGCCCGGCAGGTTTTCATTCCACTTCGCCATGAAGGAAGGAATGATGTTATGTCGCATCGCGATTTCTTTTACCGCTTGCTTAAATATGGCTGCTCTGTCTGCTGCCTCAATTATATCGGAATAAAGGATTGCCGCTTCGTATACTCCGGGGCCAGTTTCGGTATGTAGCCCTTCAAGCGGGATAGAAAACTCATTAAGCAAATCAAATAAGTCATTGAAAAATTGGCTATTTCTGGATGCGCGTAACAAAGAGTAACCAAACATGCCTGGCGTTAATGGTTGCGGCGTCGTGTAGTTTTTTTCATGCAGATTATGCGGGGTTTCCTGAAAATTAAACCATTCAAATTCCTGCGCGAACAGGCATTGATAACCCAGTTTGTCGGCGCGCAGTTTAATGTGTTTTAACAGTGTTCTTGGACAGACGCCATTGTCAAAATCGGCCAGAAAAAACGGAATTTTATCTTCCCAGGGAATTTCCCTGTACGTGCTTAAATCAATCTGCGCCACATCATCCGGAAAGCCAGTATGCCAGCCAGTATGCTGCACGTTGTCGTAGCATAAATCGCTACTGTCCCAGCCAAAAATCACATTACAAAAACCCAAACCGCCATCCAGCGCCGATTCCAGCTTGTTTTTGTGAATAAACTTGCCGCGTAATACGCCATCCAGATCCGTCACCGCGATTTTAACTTTACCTTTGGGGTGGCTTGTGGCTTTCTTGACAATGTCTTCCATATGTATCTCTTGCAATTTTAAATTGAAACTACTTTTGCATGTTATTTATGGAATATCAAGGGCAGAATAAAATTCCTTTAGCAGTCGGGCTGCGCTTAAAGCGGTAATATGCTGATGATCTAATGCGGGTACAAACTCGGTGATATCCATGCCAATATAATTAAAGTGACCCCGCAATAATTGAACTAGCAATATAGCTTGATCGATAGTGGGACCTCCTGGATAAGGGCTCTCAACCGCGGGTGCGCAACTGGGATGTAGACCGTCAAGGTCAATGGAAAAATATAAATATTTTAAGCCACGAAATTTTTTTTGTATTTTTTGTAACTGTTCAGCGTTAACCGCTGAACAGTTACGAAAAAACTTACCTTCGCGTATCACTTATAAATGGGAACATGCCGGGGCCAATTGTGATGCCCATTATTGTCGTGCCGCATCAACCAGGGAAAACGGCGAGGTAAATGTCGCCGAGTATTATTCTTATTTTGCTGGGGATCGAATCGTGGAACCATTATGTGGCGACGATTCGATTTTCAGCATATCTTCAACGTTAATTATTTTGTTTCCATGCATTAGTATCATCATGGTAGGGTGTAATTTTTTTAGCGTGAAAAGAGCGGTAGCACCTATTTTATCGATTTTATTAAATTGCAGGTCAACAACAGTTAGCTCGGAAAGTGATCGAAATAAATTACCCAAAATAATTGCGCCATCATCACTGATTAGATTATTAGATAAAATAATGGTTTGAACATGTGGTATTCTCTTTTTTATTTGAAGGGCAATTTCCTCAACTTCCGTGTCAAGAATATTCATTCCATCGAGATTTACTTGGCCATCTTTCGAATCTTTTATTTTTGTCTTAATATCATCGCGCATAATATTTACTCCTGATTATTTATATAGATAACATCGTATCATTTTAACATGAAACGTTGACGAATGTATTATTTCGGCTTTTGAATGATGTGTTCTGGCACCTCTTTCTGTTCTGCTTTAACAGCTTTTTCAATAGGTTTTTCAGCTATCGGTGATGCCTCTTTTAAATGTAACAATGTTTGGGATGCTTTATCTCTAAGAGCTGTTATTTCAACGGATAATGAAGAAAATTGTTCGGCATATTGTTGTTTTTCTTCTGGTGTAAAGGCTTGCATTTTTACCATTACTTTGTCACAAGTTTCAATATACATCCGTAGCTGAACTTCATCTCCCTTAAATTGTTTGAAAGATGAAGCAAGACTTTGAATCCGTGAAGCCAGGTGATCCAGTACTTTATTCTTAACTGTCGGCAACGCTATCTGAGGTTTTTTCGATGAAGTAGTCGATATTAGCTTTAGTTCTTTTATGGCAGTTTCAGCCTCACCCTTTAAGATATTTAATTTCTCCACTAATGGAGCGATGCTATCAGCACGTTTTACTTTTTCATCTGAAGGATAAAGATCAATACTTTGAATACTTTTTTTACAAAACTTAATCAATGATTGTAGGGCTTCGATTCCATCTTTTTCCTTTTTTAGACTATCAACATCAACATACTTAATAGCATCTGATATTTTTTTAATAGACTTTAATGTGGCTTGCAACTCTTGCAAAGCAGATATTGCCTGGCTTTGAATTTCTCGAATGTGTAATAAAAGTAAAGAAACTTGTTTATTATAAATTTGTTCTTTTGCAGAAAATCGATTTTCAATTTGTTTTCTGGATTTCTTGCAAAACTTTACCAATTTTTCAAGTGCGATCTCATCCTTATCATCTTTAATCGCTGCAACATCTACTTTTTTAATCTTTCTATTTATTATATTAATTTCCTGCCTTAATTGCAAGGATAATTCTGCTTTCCTGATAAGATCATCCGTATTTTTAGATAAATCTGCCAATGGCGGATTTTTTTGTTTCTCTTCAGTGGTAAACAAATCTAAACTTGTTTTAAGGTGTTTGCAGTATTGATGAATGGCTTTTATAGCATTTTTATCGCTAGTGGCAAAATCAAAGTTGGCATGAGTGTCTGCAATGTAACCGGATAAATTAGCTAAAGACTGAAGAAAAGCCGATTTTCTCAATGAAATAATTGCGGCTTCCGATTCATGTTGCAGGTGGTCAACTTTTTTAAGGAGACCATCAATTTTCTTAGTATTTCTTAGCTTTTCTTCAGGACTCAATTGGTCAATTTTGTCTTTTACAAATTTGCAAAATGCAATGTTTCCTTCTAGTGTAGGCAGATAATATTTCATTCTCTCAAATGCTGCGTCATCAGCATCAACACGTTTCTCTAGCTTTTCAAGAAATAATTGATTAAATTGTGTCACCAAATCGTCTTCCAATTTCTTTTGCTCTTCTTTTACTTTTTCCTCCAACTTCTGTTTATCTTCTTCTCTCATTTCCTTTGAACTAAGACGGATAAATAATTCTGATTTATTTTCTGCTTTGCGCATAGCCATTTGGAAACTGTCTTCTAACAACATGATATCGCCAAATAAATAGTATTGGCTTGCAAATCTCTCACGAGATTTTCTCCACAGATTCGTTAACAGGTCATATGCACTTGCAAAAGGATTAGGTGCAGTCTCTTTTGATAATACTGTCAACTGGGTTAACTCGGTTGGAGCTGTGACAATCGTACGAGCAGGTGTCCCAAAAATTTGTGGTTTTAGCATGTCTTGTTCAGACGATGTTTGTGACTGAATCTCCGCCATTTTCTTGCAGTTAATATGTGAACGTACAGGATCGGCATGTGTAACTGAAGAACTTAAGCAATGTTCGCTGGTAAGCTCAGTATAATTAGAGACAACAATATGAGAGCATAACGTTCCAGCTGGATAAGGGGCAGCCATTTCTAATAGATTTTGTTTGGCAACACCCACTATGTGATCCAGACAAATATCAACACAAGATAAATAGGGTATACCACCAGCTGTTTTGCACTCAAATACATTATTAAAAGAAAATGGACGAGACTCAGCATCAACGGTAACTGTTAGGTTGGATATTGTTGAAAATGCCTTACTAACATTGCGACGATATACAAATTGGCCTGGTTGAGTTTCTTCTCTGTATACTGGATCAATGCCAGAAGGGTTGTTTTTAACGATGAAATTCAATTTAGGCGGTTGACCACATTCTACGTGAGCCGCCACATTCATCACTTCACCTTTTGGTGTAATCACAGCAAATGACGCTAGTATTAAATGCAAATTTTCAGGTTGCTTTGCTGCTAAGTCAGCAATTTTTTGTTGTAACTGTTGAAACTCTTGAATACTTAGAGGCTTTTTAGTATAGAAGAAAAATTCATTTGTGATTAAACGTGTTATATTATTTTCCTTCCCTATTTCTATTGTATCACCGCCTCCACAATTGTCTTCTCTATGTGTTTTAGAAGCTGATAAAGTTAAGCCCTCAATCTGGGCATATAATCTTTTTATCACCGATTCCGTTTTCTCACCCTCTGGTGCGCGGTATCCACCAAGAAGAGATGAATCGCCAAACTCACCCGTGGGCGGAACACTTCTGTAGGCGGCTACCACTGGACTGTGAGCCGTAACAACAATGTCCCTTATCATTACCGGCGTTTGTGTGCCAGCTGATTGAGTTCGCATAAACTAGACCACCGCAGCTATCCTGTTAATAGTGCATAGACTTTATTAAAGTATACTATAAAACTTCTTGCCCAGCAGGATATGAGAGGAAAGTCTAATTAAAATAATGGGTTATAAGGTCATTATGGCGTTGTTGCGCAAGTAGCTGATTTTATTCGAGCCCGTGCCAGCGCCCGTCTTTTTCTTGCTGACACGATTAAGTTTTTTCTTTAGCCATCTTAGTCAACATGGCAACAATGCGGATGAGCAGTTCTCTCCCTTTCGACTAACAAGATTCTGTAATAATGTTAAATGGAAAAAATCATCAGGCCATCATCGCCGTTCACTGGTTGAGACACACAAGTTTCGCCTAAAAACAATTTTATGCGGCAAGCTCTGCGGGTGGAGCTTCGCCAATCAGCAAACAGAGGCAAAAATAATGGCCAACATTCTTAATAAAATGACACATCTTGGTATGCCTAAATCAGAGAAGCATTATATTTAGCAAGAAAAAGATGGGCGCGGGCGCGGGCTCGAATAAAATCAGCTATTTGCGCAACAACGCCACAAATAACACCTGCTTTTCTCTATGATATAATGTACTTATCAAAAGAAAAAACAGGGAGTGTGTCATGCTAACCAACGTATTAAGTATCAATCCCGACATCGTTTGTTTTATCATCCAAAAGGCAAAAGAATTTCAGGCTAAAGAGAGTGTTACTTTTGGCGAAGATATAAATGATTCTGAATATGAATATGACTGGTCACAAATTCTGGCTGATCATCGTGATGATTTGACTTATGCGGAAGTTGAGAATGCCATTGAAGAGCTTGAGCCAGATCAGCAGGTTGATTTGCTGGCGTTGATGTACGTTGGCAGGGGTGATTTTGAAGGCAAGGAATGGAGCAGGGCGCATAAGGAAGCGAAAGAGAATTTGCAGTCTAATCTGGCGGCATATTTGTTGTCTAAACCGCAAATCGCGGATTATTTGAGAGATGGGTTAGAGTCGTTGGGATATGCGTGTGAGGAGTAATTGGCGTAGCCCGGATGAGAAAAGCACTCATCCGGGCTACATCACTACATCTTTGATACTAACCAGCCGCCGGTCGCGACGGCTCTGCTGCGTTTTGCAATGCACGCATCTGCGACCTCAGCTTTACAAGTGTTGCTTCAATATCGTCAAGCCTTGCACGTTCTTTAGCAACTACTTCTGCTGGTGCGCGGTCTACAAATTGCGCATTACCTAATTTTGTTTTTAAGGCGGTAAGTTCTTTATCCAGCTTGCCAATTTCCCGGTTCAAGCGCGCTGTTTCTTCTTCCTTGATGATAAAACCAGAGAAGGGAATGTAAATTTCCAGCTCGCCCACAAACGCGGTGGCGGCGGGTGGTGGAGTTTCATCTGCTTTTAGCCAGTTTATAGATTCAAGCTTGGCGAGTGTTTGTAATGAATGTTGATGCGCAGATAAATATTTTTTATCTTTGTCATTGCCTTTGCGCAATAGTACAGGTAATTGCTTGCCGGGTGGGATATTCATTTCGCTGCGGATAGTGCGAACAGCAACTATGATGCTTTTCAGCCATTCAAGTTCTGCTTCAGCCTCATCATTGATTTTATCTTTAATTACTTCCGGATATGGCTGCAGCATGATTGTTTTGCCTTTCACACCTGCTAGTGGGGCGATGCGCTGCCAAATATCTTCTGTGATAAACGGCATAATTGGATGTAACAGGCGTAAAATGTTTTCCAGTACTGTTACGAGTGTGTACCGCGTGCCGCGCTGCATTTCCTGTGAGTAATTGACGGTGGTGAGGATTGGCTTGGATAATTCCAGGTACCAGTCGCAATATTCGTTCCAGATGAAATCATAAATGGTTTGCGCGAATAGATCGAAACGGTAAACGGCGAGTTGTTTATGCGCTTCCTGAATAGTGCGCTGCAAGCGTGAGAGAATCCAGCGGTCAGGAAGTGAAAGCTCGCTGGATCCCGGCTTACGCCGGGACGACGATGCGATGGTGTCATCAGACGACGATGCGATGGTGTCGTCCCGACGAAAGTCGGGATCCAGTGTTGTACCCACATTCATCATCACATACCGTGCCGCATTCCACAGCTTGTTGCAGAAATTGCGATAACCACCCAAACGATTCACGTCAAATCGAATCTCGCGTGTGTAGGAGGCAACAGAGCAAAATGTGAAGCGTAGCGCGTCGGTGCCAAAGCTTGGGATGCCTTCTGGAAATTCCTTGCGCGTGGTTTTTTCAATTTTCTGCGCCATGGCGGGTTGCATCAAGCCATAAGTACGTTTCGCAACTAAATCATCCAGGCTAATGCCATCAATTAAATCGATAGGATCCAGTACGTTGCCTTTGGACTTCGACATTTTATGTCCTTCGGAGTCGCGAATCAGACCCGTAATGTACACATCTTTGAACGGCACTTTGCCAGTGAATTTCAAACTCATCATCACCATGCGTGCCACCCAGAAGAAAATAATATCGAAGCCGGTGACGAGTGTGCTGGTAGGGAAGAAGGTGTTAAATTCAGGTGTTTTTTCCGGCCAGCCTAAAGTGGAAAATGGCCACAGCGCGGAAGAAAACCAGGTGTCGAGTACATCTTCATCTTGCGTTAACTTTACGTCCGCGGCTAACTTGTTGCGCTTGCGAGCATCCGCTTCATCTTGTCCCACATAGCTTTTGCCACTTTCGTCGTACCACACGGGAATGCGGTGTCCCCACCATAATTGCCGGCTGATGCACCAGTCTTCAATATTATTCATCCACTGGAAATAAGTTTTGTTCCAGTTTTCAGGAATGAAGCGTACATCGCCTTTTTCCACGGCGCGAATGGCTGGCTCTGCGAGTACTTTGGATTTCACGTACCATTGCCAGGTGAGATAGGGTTCAATCACTGCCTGTGAACGATCGCCGCGCGGCACTTTTAATTTATGCTTGTCGATTTTGTCTATTAATTCTAGCGCTTCCAGATCAGCAACTATTTTTTTACGCGCGACAAAACGTTCTAATCCGCGATATGCTTCGGGTGCGTTCTCGTTGATATGCGCGGTGGGTGTGAAAATATTGATGGGCGTTAATTTGTGACGTTCACCAACAGCGTAGTCGTTGAAGTCATGCGCCGGTGTGATTTTGACGCAGCCGGTGCCGAATAGTGGATCAACGTAAGTATCAGCAATGATGGGAATGGTGCGGTCGGTTAGCGGTAATTTGACTTGCTTGCCGATGAGTTTTTGATAGCGCTCATCGTCGGGATGCACTGCGATAGCAACGTCGCCCAACATCGTTTCAGGTCGTGTGGTGGCGACGATAATATGTTTGCTGGCGTCGTCTGCGAGTGGATAACGTATATGCCACAGCTTGCCTTCTTCTTCTTCGTTGGTGACTTCTAGATCTGAAATGGCGGTGAGTAAGACTGGATCCCAGTTTACTAAGCGTTTGCCGCGGTAGATTAAGCCTTCTTCGTATAATTTGATAAATACTTCACGTACCGCGTGTGACATGCCTTCATCCATGGTGAAGCGTTCGCGCTCCCAATCAATGGATGCGCCCATGCGGCGTAGTTGTCGTGAAATGTTGCCGCCGGATTCTTCTTTCCATTCCCAGATTTTATCGACAAATTTTTCCCGGCCGAGGTCGTGGCGGGATTGTTTGGTTTCTAGCTGTAATTTGCGCTCGACGACCATTTGGGTGGCGATACCGGCGTGGTCGGTGCCACCTTGCCAGAGGGTGTTTTTGCCGCGCATGCGTTCATAGCGGATCAGTACGTCAACCAGTGTGAAGCCGAAGCCGTGGCCCATGTGGAGGCTGCCGGTCACATTCGGTGGTGGCAGGGGGATACAGTAAGGCTCGCCTTTGCCTGATGGGGCGAAATAGCCGGATTTTTCCCAGGTTTGGTACCAGTGCTTTTCTAATTCATGCGGCTCGTAGGCCTTGTCGATCGTTTTGTCTGTGTTCATTTTTCATTTTGCTCTATCAATTAAATATTGTACCAACATTGGAACGGGTCGCCCAGTGGCCATACGTTCGCTGGTGCCCATCATCATGGCGGCGGTGCCGGCCACATCTAAGTGTGCCCAGTTGAATTTCTTGGCGAAGCGCGATAGGAAGCAGGCGGCGGTGATGGTGCCTGCGGCGCGGCCGCCGGTGTTGGCCATGTCGGCGAAGGGGCTCTTGATTTGCTCTTGATACTCTTCCCAGAGCGGTAATTGCCAGGCGCGGTCGTTGCTTTCTTTGCCGGCACGTAATAAGTCGTCGGCTAATTTTTCGTTGTTGCTGAGTAAGCCGGTGGCATGAAAACCAAGTGCGATGACAACCGCGCCGGTGAGAGTAGCGATATCGATAACTGCGTCGGGTTTAAAGCGTTCGGCGTAGGTGAGAGCGTCGGCTAAAATCAATCGACCTTCGGCGTCGGTGCTAATCACTTCAATGGTTTGTCCGGACATGCTCTTTAAAATATCTTCTGGTTTGTACGCGCTGCCGCCTGGCATGTTTTCCACGGCAGGAATAATGCCGACGACATTCACAGGTAGTTTTAATTCTGCTACCGCGCGTAGCGTTCCTAATACGGTTGCCGCGCCGCACATGTCGTATTTCATACCGACCATGCTGTCCGCGGGTTTGATCGAGTTGCCGCCGGTATCAAAGGTGATACCTTTGCCAACGAGTGCCACGGGCGCTTTTTTGCTGCTCGCGCCTTTGTATTGCAGGCAAATTAATTTGGCATCTTCCGCGCTACCTTGAGAAACAGCGAGAATCGCGCCCATGCCTAACTTTTTCATGTCATTTTCTTCGAGCACTTTGATGGAAAGTGAGCGATAGGACTTCGCTAATTCTTTGGCTTTTTGTGCTATGTAGCTTGGTGTACAGATATTGCTTGGCTGGTTGCCTAAATTTTTAGTGAGTGTCATGCCATGTGAAATGGCCATGCCTTGCGCCAGCGCTTGTTCGCAGGCTTTTTTCTGTTTGTTGTCTGGCAGGTCGATGGTGAATTCTTTCAAGCTATGCGCGGGTTCTTTGCTGGTTTTGTAGTCGTCGAAACGATACAGCGCGCTGTTGGCGACTTCGGTGATTTGTCGGACTTTCCAGGCTGGGCTCTGATTATCTATCGCGAGGTCAGCCAGATAGCAGACGGCTTTGGTCGCTTTACCAGCGAGCGCGGTGTTGACGGCGCTGGTAATGATTTTACGGTAAGCGCTTGGAGTGATGTTGTCTGATTTGCCACAGCCAATGAGTAATACATGCTCAAAACCTGAGTTAGCCAAATTAAACAAGGCCAATGATTGACCAGTTTTGCCTTGAATGGCGCCTTTGGCAATGACTTTGGCAAGGTGGCCTTTGGTGGCTTTGTCGATGTCCCTGGCTGCCGCTGTCAGCTTGCCATCTTCGTAAATACCCACGATCAGGCAATTCTTTTTGTTTTTCTCGGCTGGTGCTGTGCTAATACTAAACTTCATGTCGCGCTCCTTTAAAATATCATCGCATTATAGACTACTTCGCGCCGCAGATTAAGGGTATAATTCATGCCAATTTATCGAGGCTCGTGCAAGTGATCATAACCCGTTATCTGACCCGTGAAGTAGTAAACGCCACGCTGGCGGTAACGGGTATTTTGCTGTTGACTTTTCTGTGCCAACAAACGGTGCGGTATCTGAATTACGCCGCGACAGGTAAGGTCGCTACCGATGTGCTTTTTCAACTGATCAGCTATGAAATTCCCTATCTGCTCGCGCTGCTGTTGCCGTTAGGCTTATACGTTGGGATTATTTTGGCTTACGGCCGGTTGTATACCGATAACGAAATGGCCATTTTGCACATGAGCGGCTTTGGTCCTAAGCGTGTGATGCGTTTGTCTCTGCTTATCGCTTGTGCTGTCGCAAGTTTCGTGCTGATTTTAATGCTATGGGTTAATCCCTGGATTTCTGTCAAACAGCAGCAACTTCGGGAAAGTGACGAAGTGACGCTCCATCTTATCCAAACGCTTGTTCCCGGGCGTTTTGAAGTTAGCAAGGATGGCTCACGCGTCATGTACGCGGAGACCATGTCGCGAGATCATGAACGCGCTGGCTCCCTTTTCACCGCGCAGGAAAAATATAATGCGGAAAATCCATCGCAGCCTTCCTGGAATCTGGTGCTGGGTGAAGAAGGTTACCAAGTGAGTGACAAGGAAAATGGCGGTGACTTTTTTGTGATTAGCAATGGTCACCGTTATGAAGGCATCCCGGGACAGAGCGATTATAAAGTTGTGCAATTTAAAAAGTACGCTATCCGGATTTTGCAAGGCGCGAGCAATCCATTACATGTACAGGCTGAAACTTTGTCGACGTGGCAATTATGGCAAACATACGATGACCCAAAACGCGCCGCGGAATTGCAGTGGCGATTTTCCATCAGCTTGTCGGTGGTGTTGTTAGGGTTGTTAGGCGTTTATTTTAGCGTAGTGCAGCCACGTAAAGGGCGTTATGCCATGTTGTTGCCGGCGATTTTGGTTTATGTGGTTTACGTCAACCTGTTATTTGTCGCTCGTCACTGGGTAGAGCAAAAAATTGTGCCAGTGAGTATTGGCATGTGGTGGGTGCATGTGCTGCTGATAGTGTTCTTGCTGACACTATGGATGATCAGACGAAGGAAAACGCTGACATGATCTACATTCTGGAGCGCTACATCGCTAGAACGATCGCATCAGCGACAGGATTGGCCACCATCGCGATTGCGGGTGTGTCGTTTTTGCTGTTACTGCTGGGCGAGATGAAAAATATAGGCGAGGGCGATTATGGCGTGTTGCAAGCTTTGATTTACGCGCTCATGCGTCTACCCATGCAGGTTTATCAGTTTGCTCCCATGTTAATGTTACTGGGCAGTGTGATTGGTCTCAGTGTGTTGACTGCAAACCGCGAATTGGCGGTGATGCGTTCCTCTGGTTTTGCCATGCAGCGCATTATTCGCAGCGTGCTTTATATTGCTATCGCTATTGTGTTGCTGTTTAGCTTGCTCGGTGAATATATTGCGCCGCAAATGAGTTTTCACGCGGAAGTAAATAAGGAAAACGCGCAGAATGCTGGTGAGGCGGTCGTTACCTCTACAGGTGTCTGGTACCATATCGGCGACAATTTTATTCACGTCGATCAAGTAGTCGGCAGGCAAATGATGCAGGGTGTGACACGTTATCAGTTTAACAATAAACATCAATTGCTTGCCGCTTATTATGCTAAAACTCTCGTAAAAAATGAAAAAGAGTGGATGATGTATCATGTGGCCAAAACCTCGTTTTACAATGAGCGCACCAAGAGTGAAGCATTCCCGCAATTGCCATGGGATTTAAAGTTTAATACCAACTTGCTGAATATAGGTTTGGTGGATCCCAATGAGATGACATTGCCCAAGCTGGCCAAATTTATTCGTTTTCTGGAAAATAATAATTTGCAGTCAACTCAGTATAGATATGAATTCTGGCAGCGCGCCTTGCAGCCATTGGCATCGCTGATCATGATTCTTTTCGCCATACCGTTTGTATTGGGCGCGCGTATTTCGCAGCAATTTGGCTGGCGTATTATCATTGCCGTGATTGCCGGATTTGCCTTTTTTATTTTGAACTCGGTGTTGAGTCAACTGTCTATTGTCTATCAGTTGCCGGTGATATTTGCCGCGTTAATTCCATTGATAATTTTTAGCTTAGTCGCGATTGTGTTAACGCGAAATTTAATTAATTAAGAAAGGAGGAAAAAAAATGACGTTAGACGCACATGCTGAAAAGCTCAGTTTTCAGGCTGAGGTGAAACAATTACTGCATATAGTGGTGCATTCGCTATATAGCAATAAAGAAATATTTTTACGCGAGTTGGTCTCTAACGCGTCTGACGCGATAGATAAGCTGCGATTTGAAGCATTATCGGATCCTGCTTTATATGAAAAAGATTCGGAATTAAAAATCCGTGTCAGCTTCGACGCGGATGCGCGCACCATTACTGTTAGCGATAATGGCATTGGCTTAACGCGCGAAGAAGCGGTGGAAAATCTTGGCACAATCGCTAAGTCTGGCACGCGGGAATTTTTATCACGCCTGACCGGCGATCAGAAAAAAGACGCGCATTTGATTGGTCAATTTGGCGTGGGTTTTTATTCGGCCTTTATTGTTGCTGATCGTGTCACCGTTAACAGTCGTCGCGCCGGCCTGGGTGCGGAACACGGTGTGAGTTGGGAATCAGCGGGTGATGGCGAATACACCGTTGCCAATATTCAAAAAGCAACACGTGGCACGGATGTTATTTTACATCTCAAGGAAAGTGAAACGGATTTTCTAAATGACTGGCGCTTGCGCAATATTATTGCCAAATACTCCGATCATTTGAATGTGCCAATCCTTATGCAAAAGCGTACTGATGATGGCAAGCCAACCGAGGAGTGGGAGACTGTTAACCGGGCTACCGCGTTATGGGCATTGCCAAAAAGCCAGATCAAACCGGAGGAATATAAAGAATTTTACAAATATGTATCGCATGATTTTGAAGACCCGCTCGCCTGGACACATAATAAAATCGAAGGCGGTAATCTCGACTATACCAGTTTGTTGTACATTCCCGCGCACGCGCCTTTTGATATGTGGTCACGCGATAAGCATTATGGCTTAAAACTATATGTACAGCGTGTGTTTATCATGGATCAGGTGGAGCAATTTCTGCCGATGTATTTACGCTTTGTGAAAGGCGTGCTGGATACTACTGCTTTGCCGCTTAATGTGTCGCGCGAAATTTTGCAGGATCACTATACTATTCCAAAATTGCGCAGCGCGTTGACGCGTCATGTGCTCGATCTGCTGGATAAAATAGCCGCGGAAGAGCCGGAAAAGTATGCGAGTTTCTGGAAAGAATTTGGCAATGTGCTAAAAGAGGGCCCCGCGGAAGATTATACCAACCGCGCGCGTGTCGCTAATTTGCTGCGTTTTACTTCCACTCATAGTGAGGGTGATGGGCAACATGTGACATTGCAAGACTATGTCAAGCGCATGAAACCAGAGCAAAAGAAAATTTATTATCTTACCGCGGAAAATATTCACGCGGCGGGTTCCAGTCCTCATCTGGAAGTATTTCGCAAGCATGGTATAGAAGTATTATTGCTGACTGATCGTATTGATGAATGGCTCACTAATCACCTGGCGGAGTTCGAAGGTAAACCTTTGCAATCAGTGGCCAAGGGCGAGCTTGATTTGGCGGAAATCGCGGCTGAAACGCCTGAGGAAAAAGCCAAAGAAGAGCAAAAAGATAAAGAGTTACAGAAAGAATTTGATGGTTTGTTTAAAGAACTAAAAGCGAGTCTGGGTGAACGCGTCAAAGAGATACGCTTGTCGCATCGTTTGACATCGTCGCCTGCGTGCCTGGTGCGTGAGCA
This sequence comes from Gammaproteobacteria bacterium, assembly GCA_027459575.1. Taxonomy (GTDB): domain Bacteria; phylum Pseudomonadota; class Gammaproteobacteria; order DSM-16500; family DSM-16500; genus Aquicella. The sequence continues at coordinate 19,693 of DAIDIB010000001.1, forward strand.
AAATGCCATGGGGCCGCAAATGGAGCGTTTGTTGAAAGCAGCGGGACAACCAGTGACGGAAGTTAAACCTATCCTGGAGCTGAACCCTGATCATTTGATTATTAAAAAGTTGCAGGAACTAACTGAAGAAAAGCAAATAAAAGAGTGGGCATTTATTTTGTATGACCAGTCTTTACTGGCGGAAGGCAGTCCATTAGAAGATCCTGCCGCCTTCGTTAAACGTATGAATGAGTTATTAATTAAATAATGTAGCCCGGATGAGTGCTTTTCTCATCCGGGGAGCAATTTCTGATGAATCCAAATAAGGAGTGTAAGCAATGATAATCGGCGTACCAAAAGAAATTAAAAACCTGGAATTTCGTGTAGGTTTAGTGCCCGGCAACGTGCGTGAATTAATTGCAAATGGTCATAAGGTCATGGTGCAAAAAGCGGCGGGCGATAAAATTGGTTTTGGCGATGATGCTTATCGTCAGGTTGGCGCGGAAATCAAAGACACCGCTGATGAGATTTACGGCACGGCGGATATGATCGTCAAGGTAAAAGAACCGCAGCCGAATGAATGTAAAATGCTACGAGAAGGCCAGGTGTTGTTTACATATCTGCATTTGGCGCCCGATCCGCAACAGGCAAAGCTGCTGCAAGAATCGGGTTGCATTGCGATCGCGTATGAAACAGTAACCAATCAATCAGGTGGTTTGCCGTTGCTGTCGCCGATGAGTGAAGTAGCGGGGCGTATGTCAATTCAGGCAGGCGCGAATAGTTTAGAAATTAAAAACGGCGGCCGCGGGATATTGTTAGGCGGTGTGCCCGGAGTTGAATCTGCCAAAGTGGTGGTGTTGGGTGGTGGTGTTGTAGGGACTAATGCGGTGCGTGTGGCGATTGGTATGGGCGCACATGTGGTAGTTATTGATAAATCGCTGGAACGTTTATATCAACTTGATTTGCAATTTGGTTCCAAGATTAACACGACGTACTCTACGGTCGATGCCATTGAAGCTCATTTGTTAGACGCTGATTTAGTAGTTGGCGCGGTACTCCTTCCTGGCGCATCCGCTCCCAAATTGGTAACTAAAAATATGCTAAGTAAAATGCAGCCTGGTTCGGTGATAGTGGATGTTTCTATTGATCAGGGTGGTTGTTTTGAAACAAGCAAGGCAACAACGCATGATAAACCGACTTATGTGGTCGATGGTGTAGTGCATTACTGTGTGGCAAATATGCCGGGTGCGGTGCCACGTACTTCAACTTTTGCGCTAAACAACGCGACCTTGCCATTTGCTCTAGCTTTGGCGAATTTGGGTTACAAGGAAGCGATGCGCCGTAACCAACACTTGTTGAATGGCTTAAACGTGTTTGAAGGTAAGATTACGCATAAGGCTGTTGCGGAAGCGTTGCATCAGCCGTATGTGCCAGCGATGGAGATGATTGGGGCGTAATATCATCCCCGCCCCCGCTTAAAGCATGCGGGGGCAGGCTGCGGCTGTCATCCCCGCGAAGGCGGGGACCCATTCACAATAGATTCCCGCTTTCGCGGGAATGACACAGGGAGCAACAATGTCAAATTGTTTTGTCAATAGAAAATCTGATAACACTATTCTCGTGACATTTGTCACTACAAATAGCTACAATTCCTGGCTCGACAAACAAGCAGGAAATGTTAAACAATGGATGATTGCTTCACAATTTCGTCCCGAAGCTAACGCTGTCCGTCTTATTCCTGATGCACAAGGCAATATTTCCATGGCGTTGTGCTGTGCGAATGGCAATGTAAACCTCTGGTCAGCCGGAAATTTGCCTTTTGCACTGCCAGAAGGTGAATACTATTTTGATGACGCCGAAGCTGAGTACAAGCAATTAGCTATCGCCTGGGGTTTAGGCGCGTATCAATTTACCCGCTACAAAAAACCTCAACGTGCGCCAGCGAAATTGTATTTGCCAGCGAATATTGCTGCAGAAGTAGAAAATATTGTAGCGGCGATTTGTATGACTCGTGACTGGATTAATACGCCTACCGACGATATGGGTCCAACCGAATTTGCCAAAGTCGCTGCAGAACTTGCTAAACAATACGGTGCGAAATTTTCTGAAATTGTTGGCGAAGATTTACTTAAACAAAATTATGCCTCGATTTATACCGTAGGCCGCGCAAGCGATGATGCGCCGCGTTTGATGGACATGCGCTGGGGTAATCCAAAACACCCTAAAATCACATTGGTAGGCAAGGGTGTCTGCTTTGACAGCGGCGGTTTGGATATCAAGCCATCGTCTTATATGCTGCTAATGAAAAAAGACATGGCTGGCGGTGCGCACGTATTTGGATTAGCACGCATGATCATGCAAGCAAAATTACCCGTTTGTTTGCGTGTGCTGGTTCCGGCTGTAGAAAATGTTATTTCTGGTAATGCTTATAGACCTGGCGATGTCATTACCGGTCGCAGCGGCAAAACGATAGAAGTAGGCAACACAGACGCGGAAGGGCGCGTCGTCCTGTCCGATGCATTGACAGAAGCAGTTAGTGAAAAACCGGAATTGTTAATTGACATGACCACGCTCACTGGCGCCGCGCGTGTGGCGCTGGGAACGGAATTACCCGCTGTATTTTCCAACAATGATAAAGTGGTGAATGAAGTCATTGCCTGTGGTGACAGTGTGATAGATCCGATGTGGCGCTTGCCGTTATTTGCGCCCTATCGCGAGCATCTTAACAGCCAAATCGCAGACATCAACAACAATTCTTCTGAACCTTACGCCGGAGCGATTTCCGCTGCGTTGTTCCTCAAGGAGTTTGTGCCAGATGACGTTCCCTGGCTGCACTTCGATATGATGGCCTGGAATTTAAAATCGCGCCCAGGTCGTCCGCAGGGAGCGGAAGCCTTAACCTTGCGTGCGTTATTTACATATTTGCAAAAGAGGTATCAATAATTATGAATATCATCGCCACCAACAAAGCGCCCGCCGCCATTGGCCCATACTCACAAGCCATTGCAGCGAATGGATTTCTATTCACTTCCGGCCAAATCGCCTTATTACCCGAAACCGGAGAAATGATCGGCTCTACCGCCGCCGCGCAAGCACAACAGTGCCTTGTCAATCTGGCGCATGTGTTACAGGCGGGTGGAGCGGCGATCAACACCATTTTAAAAACCACTATCTTTCTCACTACCATGGATGATTTTGCCGCCGTAAATGAAGTCTACCAGCAATGGCTTGGCGATCACCGTCCAGCACGCTCTACCGTCGCTGTCGCAGCCTTGCCAAAAAACGCATTGGTTGAGATAGAGTGTGTCGCGAGTCTCTATGCAAGCGAAAACAAATAATCTCAGTTATAAAAGATTGCTTGAGCGCGAAATCAAAATCATGCGGATATAGGCACGTGGCGATTTTTTAAAAGTGCGAGAGAAATTCATAAACAGTCCGCCGGGAAAGAGCAAATAAACACTAGCCAGGTATCTCCTGCCTCGGATTAAACATTCCGGGGTAAATTTCGGCGGGATCCAGAACTATACCCAACTCATCACCACTTTTCCTGACTGACCACTGCGCGCGACATCAAACGCTTGTTGAAAATCCGCTGCTGGAAATTCGTGGGTGATGACAGGCTTCACGTCTAATCCACTTTCAATCAGGGTAATCATTTTGTACCAAGTGTCATACATCTCGCGGCCGTAAATGCCTTTCAAGGTCAAGCCTTTTAAGATGACTTGGCTCCAATCGATAACAGTATTGTGCGGCAGGAAGCCGAGTAAAGCGACTTTTCCAGCGTGGTTCATGTGTTTGATCATGTCGTTAAACGCATATGTGTTACCAGACATTTCCAGCCCAATATCAAAACCTTCTTTCATCTTTAATTTTTTCATCACTTCATCAAGCGACATTTTTTCGCTGTTGACGGCAATCGTGACGCCCATTCTTTCCGCGAGTTTTAAGCGGTATTCGTTTACGTCGGTGATCACCACATGACGCGCTCCGATATGACGGGCAATCGCGGCGCCCATTAAACCAACAGGGCCTGCGCCGGTGATAAGCACATCTTCACCCACCATGGGGAAGGAGAGTGCAGTGTGTGTTGCGTTACCGAGCGGATCAAGAATCGCGCCTTCGCTTTCTGAAACCACATCAGGAATTGGGTAGGCGTTAACAGCGGGTATGACCAGATATTCAGCGAAGCAACCATCTCGTGTAACGCCAACACTGACATTTTGACGACAAAGATGTGAACGGCCAGCGCGGCAATTGCGGCAATGACCACAGGCAATATGTCCTTCACCCGATACTCGATCACCTATCTTAAAATAACTTTGTACTTCTTTTCCCAGTTCAACCACTTCACCAATAAACTCATGCCCAACCACTTGCGGCACTTTAATCAGTTGTTGCGCCCATTCATCCCAATTGTAAATATGAATGTCTGTACCACATATCGCGGTTTTATGAATTTTGATTAACACGTCATTATGGCCGACGGTTGGCATGGGCACATCTTGCAGCCAGATTCCTGGTTCTGCTTTTGCTTTTAGGAGAGCTTTCATAATGTCCTCTTTAGTGTACATTTAAATGTACGCTGATATTATAACCCCGGATTAAACGCTGAAAAGCGCGTTTGATCCGGGCTACATATTTAAATTATTCCTAACTGTTTGCCAACTTTTCTGAACGCGGCAATGGCTTTGTCTAAATGTTCTATTTCATGTCCGGCAGACATTTGCGTGCGTATGCGTGCTTGTCCTTGCGGCACTACAGGAAAGGAAAAGCCAACCACGTACACGCCTTCTTTTAGCATCGCATCCGCCATGGTGCTGGCCAGTTTGGCATCGCCCAGCATGACAGGAATGATAGGATGATCGCCGGGTACTAATTTAAAGCCTAACTTTTCCATGCCGCGACGGAAATGCGCGCTGTTGCTATGAACTTTTTTGATGAGATGCTGGTTAGTTTCCAGCATTTCCAGCACTTTGACGGAAACTGCGGCGATAGTGGGTGCAAGAGTATTGGAAAATAAATACGGACGCGAGCGTTGACGCAACCACTCGATAATTTCTTTGCGGCCACTAGTGTAGCCACCCGACGCACCGCCCAATGCCTTGCCCAGTGTGCCAGTGATGATGTCAATGCGTTTCATCACATGATGATACTCATGGGTGCCGCGGCCATGCTCACCCATAAATCCTACCGCGTGTGAATCATCCACCATCACAAAAGCCTTATACTTATCGGCTAAATCACAAATAGCTGGCAGGTTGGCGAGAATGCCATCCATGGAAAACACCCCATCCGTCGCGATTAATTTCACGCGGCAATTTTTAGCTTCAATTAATTTCGCTTCCAGATCGGTCATGTCGTTATTGTTATAACGGAAACGTTGCGCTTTGCATAAGCGAATGCCGTCAATAATGCTGGCATGATTTAACGCATCGCTGATCACTGCGTCATCAGGACCGAGAATAGTTTCAAACAAACCGCCATTCGCATCAAAGCAGGATGAATACAAAATAGTGTCTTCCATGCCGAGAAAATGACTGATACGTGCTTCCAGTTCTTTGTGCACTGACTGGGTGCCGCAAATAAAACGCACCGATGACATGCCATAGCCGTATTTATCCAGCGCGGTTTTCGCCGCGGCAATTAAATCGGGATGGTCAGACAAACCTAGATAATTGTTGGCGCATAAATTAATAACTTCACTGCCATCGGCCAGTTTAATGACCGCTTGTTGTGGGGAGGTGATGACTCTTTCACCTTTATACAAACCGTCTTGTTTGAGTTGTTCAATATTTTCGCGCAAACCCTGGAGGTATGCCTGTTTGTCAATAACCTGGGAAGTCTTCAACTTTAATTCGCTCCTGCTCTATGCCCATTTCCAGTAAGGTTTCCTGTAATGCGGTCACCATGCTGGGTGAGCCACAAATGTAGTAGATAGGGGAGGCTAAATCAACCACATATTTGCGCAGTATGGTATGGGTTATAAAGCCTGTTTCGCCTTGCCAATCCGCGGGAGGCTTGGCAAGCGTACTGACCAGTTTGAAGTTTGGCATTTGCTTTTCCAGTGCCATTAATTCATTCAAATAAGCGCCGTCGCTCATGCTTTGATTGCCGTAAAAAAGCGTAATCTTTCGCTGTGGCTGTCTGGCAGCGCAATCACGAATCATGCTATAAAATGGCGCGATGCCAATGCCGCCCGCGATTAACACCGCGGGAGTGTTCACATCTTCATGTAAGGTGAAATTTCCTGAAGGGCCTGCGAGTTTGATTTCGCCGCCAGGCGTCAATGAACACATCATGCGTTTATACGCAGAATTTTGCACGCGAGTAGTAAAGGCGAGATAATTATCTTGTGGCGCGCTTAAAAATGAAAATCGTCGTGTATTGCCGCCCTTGTCGGTTTCTTTGGGATTAATGATCGTCAGGCCGCCATATTGTCCAGCGACAAAATTAAATCCTTCGGGTTTTTCAAAACGAAATTCAATGGTATTGTTCGCCACATTTCTCTGTTCGATTAATTTCAACTTAAAGATCGGCATGAGTGTTGTTCCTGGTTTTGTTGCTCGCTACATCCGCAATTTCCATTAATTTGTGGTGTTTGAGTATGCGAATATTTTTGTGATCAATTTTTAGAATTTTATTTTTTTGCAATCTGGAAAAAATGCGACTGACTGTTTCAGTGGCAAGACGCAGATAATTACCTATATCCTGACGCGTCATCGGTAGAACCAGCTCGGATGTGTTGGTCGAGCGCAGCCGAGCTATCAAATCAAGAATAAATGAAGCAAGACGTTGTTCAGCGGTATTCATGTCGAGATACGATCCCGCGGTGAGTTGCTCGCTGATCAAATGCAGCAGATGTTCCATCAAGGCAGGTCTGGTTTGTATCATGTTAAAAAAATTCTCGTAAGGAATTTCACAAACAGTGGTTTCACATAATGCGATGGCAGAAAAAGGAAAGTGCCTGTTATGTATTGCTTCATATCCAAGTATTTCGCCGCGAAAATTAAATTTGCGAATAAGTTCGTTACCTTCGGTGTCGATTTGAAATGATTTGATGACGCCTTTTTTGATGGCATATAGATTGAAAAATTTGTCATTCGCCCTGTAAACAATTTCGTTACGCTTGAAGGTGCGGAAATGCTTGACGGTGTCATGATCTTCAATCGAACAGAACGATGAAAAATCGCAGCTGATACATGAAAGATCCGAGGATGGTTTGACCATTATTTGTCCATTTATCTTGTCAAATTTAAATCATTATATCGCCGTTTAGCAAAAAATAAAATCAAATTCCATGATCTAAATCAATGTTTTTTAGTTGGAAGCATATTAGGGTATGAGTCATAAAAACACAATGAGGACAAGATGGGTGAGCATAATGATGCGACTGCTTATTTTAACAATGTTACTGCTGACCACTTTGATATTAAGTGGCTGTAAGCTGACGCTCCTCAACCCCAAGGGAATGATCGCGGCGGATGAGAAAACCATCATGATCACCGCGGTGGTATTAATGCTCATCGTCGTCATTCCCGTCATTGTGCTGACTTTGATATTTGCCTGGCGCTACCGCGCCAGCAATATCAAAGCCAATTATCAACCCGAGTGGTCACATAACACCCTGATCGAAATTATCTGCTGGACCATTCCCTGCGTCATTATCGCTATGCTTGGCACCATTACCTGGATTAGTTCGCATCGTCTTGATCCTTTTAATCCCCTTGAAAATCAGGCTGAGGAGCCAATAGTGATTCAGGCTATCGCGCTTGAATGGAAATGGCTGTTCATTTATCCCGATCAGCACATCGCGACAGTAAATTACTTGCAATTGCCAGTTCATACACCCGTGAAATTTTATATTACCGCTGAAGGCCCGATGAATTCATTCCAGATTCCGGCGCTCGGCGGTCAAATTTACGCGATGGCGGGCATGCAGGCAATATTACATCTGGTGGCTGACCAAGCAGGTGATTATAACGGTTTTTCATCTCAATTTAGCGGCGAAGGTTTTTCGGATATGACGTTTATCGCGCATGTTGGTACTAAAGATGAGTTTAACCAGTGGGTGACCAGGGTGCAAAAATCACAAGATACGCTAAGCTCCGCTGAGTACCAAAAGTTAGTTCAACCAAGCATTAAACACCCTGTTAAATATTATTCTTTGGCGAACAGGGCGCTATTTGAAAATGTGGTGATGAAGGCTATGGTGCCACTAGACGACGCCAAAAACTTATGTAACACGAAATTACAGGGGTTCCAGTCATGATACAACAATTGTTATTCGGAAATTTGACACTGGAAGCTATTCCGTTTCATAACCCGATTATTATGGGCGCCGCGATATTCATGGGTTTGTTTGGAGCCATGATCATTGGCGCGATTACTTATCTGAAAAAATGGAAATGGCTTTGGACGGAATGGCTGACTACCGTCGATCATAAAAAAATTGGCGTGATGTATATCATTCTCGCGTTAATCATGCTGCTGCGCGGATTTATCGATGCGCTGATGATGCGCGCGCAGCAAGCGATGGCGGTAGGGGAGTCGGCAGGTTATTTGCCGCCTGAGCATTACAATCAAATTTTTACCGCGCATGGCACGATTATGATTTTCTTTATGGCCATGCCATTTATGTTTGGCTTGATTAACATTGTGCTGCCATTGCAGATCGGCGCGCGCGATGTGGCGTTTCCCTATCTCAATTCACTGAGTTTATGGCTGGCGGTAGCGGGCGCGTCATTACTTAATATTTCTCTGGTGATAGGCGACTTTGCCGCTACAGGCTGGCTTGCTTATCCGCCATTGTCTGAGTTGGCGTATAGCCCGACAGTCGGCGTCGACTATTATATCTGGGCGATACAGATTTCAGGCGTGGGCAGCTTGTTATCTGGTATCAATTTTATGGTGACAATACTCAAAATGCGTTGTCCTGGCATGACGTTAATGAAAATGCCCATTTTTGTCTGGACGGTATTGTGTTCGATGATTCTCGTGGTGCTGGTATTTCCAGTGTTAACAGTGACACTAGCCATGTTATTTCTGGACCGTTATTTTGGCATGCATTTTTTCACGGCGGACATGGGCGGTAACGCGGCGCTGTATATCAACATGATCTGGATATGGGGGCATCCTGAAGTTTACATTCTTGTCTTGCCAGCATTTGGTATCTATTCTGAAGTGGTGGCGACGTTTTGTAAAAAATATTTGTTTGGCTATACAACAATGGTATGGGCAACAGCCTCCATCACCATCCTGTCATTTTTAGTGTGGCTACATCACTTTTTCACCATGGGCGCGGGCGCGAACGTCAATGCCGTCTTCGGCATCGCCACTATGATTATCGCGATACCTACTGGCATGAAAGTATTTAACTGGCTATTCACCATGTACCGTGGTCGAATCACTTTTTCCGTGCCAATGTTGTGGACGGTCGCGTTTATGACAACTTTTGTAATAGGCGGCATGACTGGCGTGATGCTGGCTGTGCCGGCCATCGATTTTCAAGTCCATAATAATATATTTTTAGTCGCACATTTTCATAACACAATCATTGGCGGTGTGGTATTCGGTTATCTTGCCGGTTTTAGTTACTGGTTTCCGAAGGTAATGGGTTTCAAGCTGCATGAAGGCCTCGGCAAGTGCGCCGCGTGGTGCTGGATTATTGGATTTTATGTGGCGTTCATGCCGTTATACGTGCTGGGTCTGATGGGAATGCCGCGAAGAATCAGTCACTATGGCGCGGAAACAGGTTGGCATCCCTGGCTCGTGGTCGCGGCGATTGGCGCATGTATCATTTTAGTTGGCTTTCTGTTTCTGGTGGCGCAGTTGATTGTTAGTATTGTCATGCGCGAGAAACTCAAGGACACGACAGGTGACCCATGGGATGGTAGAACACTTGAATGGTCTATTCCGTCTCCCGCGCCAGCGCATAATTTTACTGTGATTCCGGCAGTTGATGGTCGTGACGCGTTTTGGCTGCAAAAGCAGCGTGGACTAAGTGTAACAAGCACGCCCATGGTACATGATATTCATATGCCGAAAAATACCAGTGTTGGATTGATTATTGGTGTGCTAAGTGGCATGTTCGGCTTTGCCATGACCTGGCACATAACCTGGTTGATCATAGCTAGTCTCGCGGGCATCATGGCGGCGGCAATTTCCCGGTCATTTAACACTAAAACTGATTATTATCTGAAGGTGACAGCCTAATGACACACGCTATAGTTGAAGATAGTCATCATAACTCAGACGCCACTGATGTGTTTGGTTTTTGGTTGTATATCCTGAGTGATTGTATTCTGTTCGGAACGATTTTTACGGCATTTGTTGCTTTAAAAAATAATTTGTATGGCGGCTTGAGTCTCAAGCAGCTCACAGAACCGCATTATATTTTTATCGAGACAATGGTGTTACTTGCTAGTAGTTTCACTTATGGCATGGCTATTTTGTCGGTATATAAAAATGACTTGCGACGTGTCATTACCATGCTGGTTGTTACATTTCTGTTAGGGGCGGTTTTTGTTGGTATGGAAGTGAATGAGTTCGTCAATCTGTATATCGATGGCCATAGCTGGCAAACCAGCGCCGCTATGTCAGCGTTTTTCACCTTGGTTGGCACACATGGGTTACATGTGTCTTTAGGTATGCTATGGATGCTTGTTTTGATCACGCAGCTGGGTGTTTTTGGCATCACGCCATTTATGCGTAAGCGCCTTACCTATCTCGGATTATTTTGGGCGTTTTTGGATATTGTCTGGATTTTCGTTTTCACTGTCGTCTACTTGATGGGGGCAATTTAGCATGGCTAAGCAGCATGACGAAAAAACCTTAGGATCCTATTTGCTAGGACTGATACTCTGTATCATTTTAACCATAACCGCATTTGCCATTATTGAGTACAGACTGCTTGATGATACAAGCATGTATATCGCCTTGACTGTGCTCGCGGTCGCGCAGTTGCTCGCGCAATCAGCTTGTTTTCTACGTTTGAATATCAGCGCCGAGGGTAGGTGGAATTTATTTCCGTTTTTGTTTACCAGCTTTGTGGTGGTGATACTGTTGGGTGGTTCAATGTGGGTGATATATAATTTGAACTACAACATGTTGATCCCAACTTAATCATCCGCCTCGTTTGGTGGGCTTGACAGGCGCTTCCAGCAGTCCAGAGTCCTGGATGAAATTCTGAAAATATTTTTTTTGCAAATTAATTTGATCTTGGGAGGCGCTGAGGTATTTGTCAAAGAAATTATTCATTGTGGTACGCAGTGTATCGGCTGTATAAAACGCAGAATCGCCAGGATAGGGAAACAGGATGTGAGGTTTGTTAGGATTTTTATGGGATGTTTCAAGTAAAGTGATCGCGTCATCCAATTCATCGCGTCCCATTTTCGGCAAACCCGGCGTAGCGCGTACACTTTTAAGATAGTTGATCAGGTGTTCTATTAATTGTTCAGCCATCGTATACTCTCTCACTGTGTTATTTTCAAATTATAGCAAGCCTCTTTTAAGAGAATATTAAATGGAAAAAAAAGATATTGAAAGTATGTTGAGTGAGCCGGCTAAAATAAAATGGGCTTGCCGGCGCGGCATGCTAGAACTTGATGTTTTATTGAACAATTTCCTTGAACGTGACTATAACAACTTGAATAATGAAGATAAACGATTATTCATAGAGTTACTTGAGCTGCCAGATCCGGAACTATTTGGCCTGCTCATGCAAAAACTGGCGCCTGTAGATGAGCGTCAGGCTCAGTTAATTTCCCGGATACGTCAATATGCTCGCGTCGGCTGATTTTCATCTGGCTCCCTCGCGGCTATACCTGTTCATTTTTGGCGCGATACTACTTATCACTAGTTTAATACTCTGTTATTTCCCCATTCCATGGTGGCTTAAATTAATTGCTGTCATGATTGTTATCGCGCACGGTAGCCATACGTGCTGGCGCTATGCATTGCTACGTCACAAGTTTTCTATCACGACCATCAGATACACAAGTGAAAAACGCTGGGTTATACAAAATGGAGAGGGCACGCTTGCGGTTGATCTGCATCCCAGCACTACCGTTACAACAATCGTGATGCTGCTGCATTTTCGTGTGCCGGGTAAAATGATACCGCACAAAAGTGTTATTTTCCGCGATTCATTATCTACAGATGATTTCCGCAAGTTATTAGTGATATTGAATGCGTAACCGTCGTCCCGGCGAAAGCCGGGATACACATTTACCTATCAACCGGATGTGGTCTACCTTTTTCATCAATAGCAACAAATGAAAAAATTCCTTCTGCGACCTTGGTGAGATCGCTATCTAGCGCAATCGTCCACACTTCGATATTAAATTTCATCGAGGTGCGACCTACCTGAGCGAGGTCAGCATAGCAACACACCGTATCGCCGACATTAACAGGTTTGATAAAGCGCAGTGAGTCAATCGCCACCGTGACAGCACGACTTTTAGCGCGCAATCGGGCTTCAACACCGGCGGCCATATCCATATGCGACACCAGCCAGCCACCAAAAATATCGCCATTCGCGTTGGTGTCGCAAGGCATTGCAACGATCTGGATGGCTAATTTACCGCTGGGTTTGTTGTCGTTCCGCATGATACTTTCCCTGTGATCAGGTGTTTATTTTAACATTTTTTTGATATGATAGGTAGATTGTTAGAATAGAATACATTAGGAAGCAGTAATGGCAGTTCTTATACTCGGCGATCTTAATATTGATCCCATTTTGAAGGCCCAGGCTTTCTTGAAAATGGCCATAGAAAGCGCGCGTTCGGACCTTGAAAAAGCGGGAGCTATCCAGGCTTTTGAAATCTGCTATGAGTTGTCATGGAAAACCATGAAACGAATTCTGTCTTACCGTGGTATTGAGGCAAATAGTCCCAGAGAAGTTTTTCGGTTAGCTGCTCGAGAAAAATTAATCAATGAGCTAGATAAATGGTTTGAGTTCATAGAGAAGCGTAATCTTACCACGCATGTTTACAACTTAAAAATTGCAGAAGAGATATTTGTATTCTTGCCATCATTTTTTCAAGAGCTCGATTTATTTATTAGCAAAATAAGGTCCCTGTGAGATGATTAATCTCTCAGATAAAGAATTAAAATTGATAAAATTTATTTTAGCCAAATATCCTTATCAGTTTTATGCATTCGGATCACGTGTCAAAGGTAAGCAAAAAAAATATTCCGATCTGGATTTATGTTATAAAGACCAGATTCCGGATTCGGTGATCACTAAAATATATGAAGATTTTGAAGAGTCTAATCTGCCATTTAAAGTGGAATTACTAAATTGGCATCGATGTGACCTGGATTTTCAAAAGAGCATAGAAAATGATTTGGTTAAGCTGGAAGATTTCGTGTAATAAATGGCAGGACTGCTACTATTCAGATAAGTGGCGATGCCGATAATGATGATACTCGCGATTAATATTTGATTGTTAACAGACAACATTTTCTTTTGATTATAATTAGCGTAGTGTTAACTTGATCTACGGTCGCCAATTAAGCTGGGGTTCCAGCATCCAGATTGAACCATTGGTGGGACTTAACTATGCTTATTTGAAACAAAATATTGTTTCTTCGTACAATGCCACATATATTATCGCTAATCGCTTCGGTGTTAGCGCAGTGGTGGGTGGTTCCTTATTGGCTGGCTCCGTCAGTTCCAATACCAATTTTAATTCATATGGCGGTGGCAATAAGGTGTTAACACCTACACAATTGGCTAATCAAAGCCAGAACATGGTCGTGCCAGAAGTCGATGCTAAATTAGAAGCAAGTTACACGATGCCATTTAATGCAAAAGGGTCCAGCATTAATTTTGCCTTGGGCTATCTGTTTGCTGCTTACTTTAATGCTATCAACCAGGTGGTACCAGCTTCGTTAGTGCCGGGCGCGTTTAATGGCGGCACCATTGCGATTGAAACAGCGAGCCAGGTTCAGAGTAATATAAATTTGAATGGACCTTATGCGAGTTTTACGTTGACGTTTTAGAGATATATTATCGCGCGGCATCGCCCCGGCTTTCGCCGGAGCGACGTGCAAGCAGTTCTAACGTCTCCGGCGATGCTTATGCTGCGACGGTTTTCTATTTGCAACATGACCCAGTTGTCTCGCAGGTGGCGCTTCCGCATAATTAAAATCAGCCAGCTTGCACTGTTCCAGCTTTTTGCCAAGCACTTTTTCTATGCCGCGCACTTCTGATTGATCTTCCTGCGTAATCAAAGTAAATGCCTCACCTTCTTTCGCCGCGCGGCCTGTTCGGCCAATACGATGAATGTAAGCTTCCACCGTGCTGGGAATATCATAATTGATAACGTGTGATATGCTGGCGACATCAATGCCGCGTGAAGCGATATCGGTTGCCACCATGATCTGCAAAGAGCCGTCACGAAATCCGTTCATCGCAATTTGGCGTTTATTTTGCGACAAATTGCCCTGCAGTGAGGTGGCGCTAAAGCCCGCTTCCTGTAATTTAAGCGCGACTTTCTTCGCGGTGTGTTTAGTACGAGTAAATACTAGCACGGATTCTTTATCTATCTGTTGCAGCAAATGAATTAATAGCGCTGTTTTGAGATGTGCAGGGACTGGAAATAATAATTGCTTCACAGACTCAGCGGGTGCGACGCGAGCAATCTGAACTTTTAATGGATGATGCAAAATGTCATTCGCGAGTTGATGAATCGCATCCGGCATGGTCGCGGAAAAAAGTAAGGTCTGACGTTTTTTAGGTAAGTATTTTAATATGCGACGGATGTCCGGTAAAAATCCCATATCGAACATTTGATCGGCTTCATCCAGGACTAGCATTTCTACTTTTGCCAAACTCACTGCGCTTTGTTGAATTAAATCCAGCAAACGGCCAGGGCAGGCCACAATAATCTCCACACCATGACGCAGCGTTTTGATTTGCGGGTTGATATTAACGCCGCCATATACTGTGACACTTCGCAGTTTGGTGTCTTTGGCCAGCTCACCGATCGCATCATGAATTTGCTGCGCCAGCTCGCGAGTAGGCGCAATAATCAACGCGCGCACTACATTTCGAGGGCCTGTTATCAGATGTTGCAAAATAGGCAACACGAACGCCGCGGTTTTACCCGTGCCTGTTTGGGCTAGGCCCATCACATCCTTGCCCGCCATAATGGGAGCGATGGTCTGGCTCTGGATAGGTGTAGGTGTGGTGTAACCTAATGTTTTAATATTAGATAAAAGAATAGGGTTCAAATAAAAATCGTTAAAATTCACAGGAGTTCCATAATAATCGTTGATAATAAGCCAGAATAGTAACACAACGAGGGGGAATATATGTGATATAATTATAAATAAGTATTGATAATAGCAGTGTGGTCATGGCCAATCAAAGGTTGTTCCATAAATTAGAATCAGGCACTTATAATTCATTATTTATGCTCATCCAAAAAAATACCACGTTGAATAAGGCTGTTGATGCCATTGATCCTAATGATGCGACTATGAAAAAATTGCTTGATGAAATTAAACAGGGAGTGTTTTTGCCAGATTCATTTTCAGATAAAAATTGCGATATTTATTTACTACGATTATTTAAAGATAATAAAATTTCTTATCCTATATTTTTTACCGCCTATACTTACCTGATGGCTCTAATTGAAACCAGGAATGTTGACTATAAATACGAGGATTTGGTTACCACTAAGGATGTCCGACCAGTTGAAGTATTCAATTTATGGGATGACAAAAAAAATCAACTATCTAAAGAGGGTGAAAAATACATCAAAGAATTGTGTCATGTTTATGCTAATATGAGAGACTTTTTTAGTTCTGCCGTAAAATGATTGAGAGAAAAATTTGAAGGTCCAGGTCCGCTCGAAGAGCACTTTTATAAGCAGTTAACTTCATACATTACCAAACTCGACCCAGCTGAAAGAGTGGTATTTAAAATAAAGTTGCCATACAGTGAATTTTTAGCTCAATTTACAAGTGCATATCCTTGTTTAAAGAGCGAGTCTGAAAGTGATATTACATTTTGCTCACCTTCGTATTCCTACATGAATGGCTCAATAAGCAAATATGCAAAGAACCCATGCACCTGCAAGCGTGTTTCGGACGGTTATCTCGCGAAACGCTGCTAACTTGGCATCAAAATAATATGCACCCATATCCCATTTGTAGTCGGCATGTGAAAAATAATATGATTGAGGCTCATGGCAATCTCTGGGGCCCTTACACGATCTCCCAACATGACGTAGGACATGTTTTATTCAATTCAAATGCGCCCAAAGAAGATCGTGATCAGTTTCTGGCTGTTTCCCGTTTTTGCTTAACTTTAAGAGACCAGCTTGATAAAAATCCAGTTGAGCCAGATGCTCTTAATAATCAGCTCAAAAAGGCATTTGATGGTTGTTTTGATGAGCTTAACGATCTAGTGTTATTGGCTGGTTATAATCACAACTGGAAGGGAAATGTCGAATCAGCTTTTAGCTATAAATTTATTAGGGGTGATTTTAACGCTACCAAAGTTAATTTATATCAATATTTTCAAAATTTAAAAAATACGGGTAAACATCCTGAAGCGGTTCAAGCTGTTATTGATGCAACAATATCTGAGTTAGAGAAAAAATATCCTGAATTGGCGAAGACAACGAATCGTGTCATGCCAAGCTAGACTTGTTAATCATAAAAATGAATTGTCGTAGCCCGGATGAAATGATTTTTGTTTCATCCGGGGGTACAGTATCAATGTTTATCACGCCTTGGGCATCACACTCTTATCTTCAAAGAAAGTCACCTTGCCCGTCGAAAGGTCTTGAATACCACCCACCAGGCCAATTTTGCCATTCTTGAGTAACTTGTTGAGCACCGGACTATTCGCCTGAATTTGTTTCATTACCAACAACACATTATCTACCGCAACTTCATCAACAAACTCATCGCTAGCACAATCCACCTTGCCGTTCTTTTTGGCGGCTTGCTGTACGGCCGGTTGAATTTTTTGTAGTAAGCCTGTGAGATTTCCCAGCTTTACTTTATTACACGCACCACGCACCGCGCCGCAACTGGTGTGTCCAATAACAGCGATTAATTTCGCGCCGGCGACTTGCGTGCCAAATTCCATACTTCCTAAAATATCTGCGTTTTGGATGTTGCCTGCGATACGCGCCGCGAACATATCACCAATACCCTGATCAAAAACGATTTCCGGAGGTGTGCGGGAGTCAATGCAATTTAACACGACGATAACAGGATGCTGTTTAATCGCTGTACTACTCGCTTGCGCCATCAAATCACGATTTTTCATATTGCCGCTGACAAAACGTTGATTGCCATCTTTTAAACTTTGCAGTGCTTGTTGTGGTGTCATAGAGGCTTGTGTTGCAGCTGTATGAACGGCAGTGTGAGGTTGCTGCTGCATGTCTTCGGCAAACGATAAATTCGCCAATCCGAGGGCGCATGCCATAAATGTGAGTTTGGATATTGTTACGTATTTCATGGAAGAATCCCTTCTGTTGGAAATCGATAAGAATTAAGATCTACATGATAACATTTTAACCTGAACTAGCGTAGCAATGATAAAACGCGCTTTTTTGTGTCTGATCGGCTACTCAATTCCTCAGCCAGCGCCACCATTTAACAACGCCTTCGATCCACTTGCCTGCAATAACTGCGTACGCGATGCTTCAATTTCCGTTTCAACTCGCGCGATATTTCTAAATGCCTCACGCAGATCGATCAGTTCACCCTCAAGCGAAAAATAACGGTTTTTTGCGACATCGAATGCTTTCTTGGCTAGCGCATATTCTTCTCTAAGATGTTGCAGTCTTACTTTCGACGAATGGATAATGAGATCATATTTAGCGTTCATCTGATTGAGATATTGTTTCTCAGCTTCCACATCTTCTGTCTTGGCGGACAATTGAGCTGAGGCGCGCTGAATTTCGCCAGATGTATGCAGATCAACAAGTGGTAATATCACCGCGATACCACCCGAATAAGCTTTTTTTTGCACTTCCCGAGCGCTTGCCATTTCCCCAACGCTAGCAATGGCCAAAATTTTAGGATAAAAGCCCGATTTTTCCTGATTTAATCGCGATTGGGCCACTTTAGTGCTAACGATCGCTTTTGCCAGCAACGGACTGGATTCGATTCCCGTGTCAGGATTAAGCGAGCGAGTTAATTCTTTTGGCAGCGGTGGGCAGGAAAAATTTTCATTAGCGACATTCATGATAATCGCCAGCTCATGAATGGATTTTTTTAATCTGTCAGCAAAAAATGCTTGCTGCGTCTGAGCCTCTTCTGTTTGAGCTTTCGACAAGTAGCGATCGACAATGGATACTTGTCCAGTGTCTACGAAATGCTGAACTTCATTGGTTATGACTCCTGATTCATGGCTTAAGCGACCCCATATATCGCGTTCTGTACGAAAAAAAGCACATTCATAATAGGTTTGCAGTGCAAGCTGCTTAATTTGATATAGAGTCACTCGAGTATCTTGTTTGCTCAGTTCAACCTCATGCCGTGAAGCTTCGACGTCATAATAAGTACGTCCAAAATCATATATGATTTGTTGCGCTACCAGCCCCGCCCCATAACCCGATCGATAAGGTGAGCTCATCAAGCCACCCACACCTAGCAGTCCGTTAGACCCTGCAAAACCGGTATCATCAATTGCTTCGGCACTAAGCGTAGGGTAGTAATTCGCTTTCGCCACATCCACGGATTTAGACGCGATGATTTCACGCATTTTTGATGCCGACAGTCGCGGGCTGTTCATTTCGGTAAGGCGTAATACTTCATCAATCGATATATTTCTTGCTTCCTTTGCCCAGGTGTTACTGGAACAAAAAATAATTATGACGCCTATTATAGATAGCTTAAATAGTTTATGTTTCATGCAATACCCGTTTCTTTTTGCGTTTATGTTTTTTGCCCAGCATGGTTCGATATAACACAGGCACGACAAAAAGCGTTAACGCCATCGAAAATAACTGACCGCCAATAACTGCTCTGCCAAGCGGTATGTTGGCCTCTGAGCCATGGCCAATGCCAATCGCCATGGGGATGAGTCCTAAAATTGCTGCGAAAGAAGTCATGAGAATCGGGCGCAACCGCATTTTCGCGCCAGAGACAATGCCACGATTCAGGTAACCTTCTTTTAGTACATGGTGCGTAATGAATTCAATTAATAAAACGCCGTTCGCAACGGCTATGCCAATCATAAATATGGCGCCGATAGCGGCTTGTATGCTGAAATAAGTATCTGTGAATAGTAGCATGAAAACAATGCCAACTAGGCCGAGTGGAACAGAAGCCATAATAATAAGCGGTAGCAAAAATGAACGGAACTGCACCACAAGTATTAAGTACACGAGAATAGCGGCCAGTAAAAACCCGCCACCTAAAGCCTGTATGGAATGTTGCATTTCTGAAATTTCACCGCGAATGGTCGCGGTGTAATATAAGGGAAGATTAGTATGATCAATCACATTACGCACATCTTTGGATAAACCGCCAATGTCACGATCTTGCGCATCAAGGAAAATATCAATCACAGGACGGAAATCAACATGATTTATTTCAGTCCAGCCAATTTTCTTGTAAATATTGGCGATCTGGCCAAGTGGCAGCACGCGTTGGCGTCCATATCCTTTTATTGGAATATTTGCCAACTCATCAAAGGTGGAAACTTGTTGCTGAGTAAATTGCACAGCTAAAAAGTAATCGATGCCTGTTTTCGGGTCGACCCATAGATTATTGGTGGCAAATGTAGAGCTGCCCGTTACCGCGCTATCGACATTTTTGACGATTTCATCGGTAAAAATACCCAGGTTCATTGCTTTATCCCGATTAATATTAAGGTAGATGATGGGATCGTCAAATTTCTGCTGTACACGCACATCGACGGCGCCCTTTAACTTTTTAATTTTTTCCGCTAAAACGAGTGCAATTTTGTACGATTCCTTCAGATCAGGTCCTTCAATTTGTATATCGATAGGCGCAAACAGTCCCATGTTAAGTGCGGATGATAACAAGCCACCAAGTTGTACGCTCATCTCAATATCAGGGAATTCTTTGCTTACTTTTTCTCTAATAATTTTTGCGTAATATTGCGAGCTATGTCTTCTATTTTTTGTTAATTCGACATTAAAAAAAACATCTTGCGTTCCAACATTCGGAGTAAATGCCGCTGGGAAGCCATAACCAATACCTGCGTTTGCAATAATCATATGCAAATCGTCAGGCTCTATCCATTCACGGATTTTCTTGTCAAATTGTTTGGCAAAGTCGGTTGTTTTTTCGATACGCGTGCCTGAGGCGAGGCGCACATTTAACACAAAACTTCCCGCGTCAGCTTTTGGGAATAACTCAGTGCCAATGAACGGGCTTAGCAGAATGCCTACGATAAATAAAATCAGGGTGCCAACAAGTACTTTTTTTCTTTTGCGCAAAGCACGTTGCAATAAATTCCCATAGAGTTCTGTCAGATTAAAAATCAACTGATGCGTCCACCTAAAAAATGGCGGTAAACGCTTTAGTGAAACGGCTTCCAAACAGCGTGACGCAAATAGCGGCATGACTGTCATGGCGGCTATATAAGAGCCGATCATGGCAAAGATTACCGCGATGGCAAGCGCGGAAAATAATATTTTTACAATGCCAGTTAAAAAAACCACTGGAAAAAGGACGATTAATGTAGCAAGTGTTGAGGCCAATACTGGCATGGCGACTTCAGACGCTCCTTTAAGCGCCGCATGTCGTGGTGAGTCACCTGACTCCAGTTTATTACTGATATTTTCTAACACCACAATCGAATTATCCACCAAAACGCCGATCGATAAAGCCAGTCCACCCAAAGTCATCGCATTAATGGTTTGACCTGTGGCCTGTAATCCGATAAATGCGGCTAAAATGGAAAGTGGCAAAGAAAGTAAAATACCGCCAGTTGCGCGGGGATTCCCCAGGAAAAGAAAAATCATCAAAGCCGCCAGTCCGCCGCCTAACAAAGCTTCTTCCGTGATGCTATCGATGGCGTGTCGAATAAAAAAGGATTGATCTCCCACCAGTGTTAACACCGTTGGATTGGTCGCTCTTAATACTGCTTCAAGTCTTTTAATGGCTATTTTAACTTGATCAACAACCCGTATCGAGTTGCCACCGGGTTCGCGATAAATCGGCACGTAAACTTGTTCTTTGCCATCGATTAATACAACGTTCGTCTGTATTAATCCTGAATCTTCCGCTTTGCCAACATCCTTGACAAACACAGGCACACCGTATTCAGCGCGTAAAGGAAAAGAGTTCATTTCTGCAACCCGATCCACCATGGCGTTGCTTTCAATTTGATAGTCAAAGTCACCAATTTTTACATCACCGGAGGGGATAAATGAATTAAGGCGTGCAAGTCTGTCCAGTACACTGGTGAGCGAAAAGTTATATTGATCAAGTTTGGTGGGATTGAGATAAATGACGATTTCTCTGAGGGTGCCTCCCATTACCGTTGGCGCCATCGCTCCAGGCACGGATTGTATCGCGTTGCGCACATCATATCGCGCGGTATCATAAACATGTTCAATGGTTTCGTTATTTTGACCAACCACCACCAATGCGAGTGGAATTGCAGCCATCGGATCAAAAGGCAGAATATAAGGCGGAAGGGTGCCGGGTGGTAACTGGCCCAAAACAGACATAACAAGAGAGGTGGTCTGCGATAAGGCAAAGTTGAGATCTGTCTCGTTTGTAAAGAAATTTTTGACAATACTTACGCCGACTAATGATTCTGATTCTTGTCTTCTAATGCCAATCGCCTGACCTGTGTTGCGTTCAAAACGTGCCGTAAGTGTTTGTTCAACGTCTTTGACGGGCATCCCAGGATAAAAGGAGATTACCTGCACGGCTGGCAGATTGGCTGAGGGTAGTAAATCTTTTGGCAGGTTGAGAATAGCAAGTGTGCCCAAAATCACTATTATCAAGCAACCCACGACGATTAAATGAAAGTTATGAATAGCGATTGAAACCAGACCTTTCGAACCAAAACTTCCGTTGTTCTCTTCCATATGATGGCGCTTCCCGTGCTCACATAACCAGTTACAGGGGTTTAACCCCCCCAAGTATATTACCGCATGTAGCCGGCTTGACCCAAGGAATATCTGTGCAGGAATATCTGCGCGGGTTGTGGCGACCAGGTAAAACCGAAGCTTGCGCTCTATTTTTGCGAATTATCCTCGTATCTCGATCAAAAATACGCTACTATTTGTCCTTAATCGGAAGTGTTTAGTCTATGCAAAATATAAGAAATTTTTCAATTATCGCTCATATCGACCATGGCAAGTCGACCTTGGCGGACAGGCTTATTCAGCGCTGCGGCGGCTTGAGTGAGCGTGAAATGCAGGCCCAAGTGCTTGATTCAATGGATCTCGAACGCGAGCGCGGTATTACTATTAAAGCGCACAGCGTGACGCTCTATTACACGGCAAAAAATGGCCAGACCTACCAGTTGAACTTTATTGATACACCCGGACACGTGGACTTCTCTTACGAAGTGTCTCGCTCATTGGCTGCTTGCGAAGGTGCGCTGTTGGTGGTTGATGCCGGACAAGGCGTGGAAGCGCAGACTGTGGCTGTTTGCTATACAGCAGTGGAGCAGGGGCTGGTCGTCGTGCCAGTACTGAACAAAATTGATCTGCCCCAGGCCGACCCCGAACGTGTTTGTCACGAAATCGAAGATATCATTGGTATCGAAGCCCAAGACGCGGTGCGTATCAGTGCCAAGCAAGGGTTGGGTATTGATGACTTGCTCGAACGATTGATCAGAGACATCCCGCCGCCAGAAGGCAATCCCGATGCCCCATTGCAAGCACTGATCATCGACTCGTGGTTCGATGCTTATCTTGGTGTGGTCTCGCTGGTGCGCGTCAAAAACGGTGTGTTGAAATCCGGCGAAAAAATGCAGGTGATGTCGACTGGCAAAGCCTATGAAGTAACAGGACTGGGTGTGTTCACCCCTAAACGTGAAGCGAAAGACAGCCTGAAGGCGGGTGAGGTAGGCTACGTGATCGCGGGTATTAAAGATATTAACGGCGCGCCAGTGGGTGATACCTTGACGCACGCGCACCGCGCCGCTACCGACATGCTGCCTGGTTTCAAAAAGGTGAAGCCACAGGTGTACGCGGGATTATATCCTGTCAGCGCGGATGATTTTCCCTCACTGCGAGAAGCCTTAAGCAAGCTGCGCTTAAATGATGCCGCTTTGCTGTTCGAACCCGAATCCTCCGATGCGTTAGGGTTTGGTTTCCGTTGTGGCTTCCTTGGCATGTTGCATATGGAAATTGTGCAGGAACGTCTGGAGCGCGAATACAATCTGGATTTGATTACCACCGCGCCTACTGTTATTTACGAAGTATTAACTACCAAAGGCGAAATCCTGTTGGTGGATAGCCCCTCCAAACTGCCCGCGGTCAATTTTATAGATGAAATACGCGAGCCTATCGCAACGGCGCATATATTGGTGCCGCAGGAGCATCTGGGTAACGTCATTACATTGTGCGTTGAACGGCGGGGTCGTCAAAAGAGCATGTTATTCCATGGCAATCAGGTGGCGTTAGTCTATGAGCTGCCGATGGCCGAGATTGTGCTCGATTTTTTTGATAAACTAAAGTCTGTGAGCCGAGGTTACGCGTCACTGGATTATAGCTTTTCGCATTTTGAAGCGGCGGACCTGGTCAAGCTGGATATTTTGATTAATGGCGACAGAGTGGATGCTTTGTCGTCTATTGTACATCGCGGCACATCACAAAGTCGCGGACGTTTGGTGACGGAGAAAATGCGTGAGCTCATCCCGCGTCAAATGTTTGACGTGGCGGTGCAAGCAGCGATTGGCGGTCAAATAATCGCGCGAACGACTGTTAAAGCGTTACGAAAAAATGTGACGGCGAAGTGTTATGGTGGTGATATTACGCGTAAGCGTAAATTGCTGGAAAAGCAAAAGGAAGGCAAGAAACGCATGAAGCAGGTGGGCAATGTGGAAGTGCCACAAGAAGCGTTCCTCGCCGTTTTGAAGATTGATGAGGGGAAGAAATGAATTTCGATTTTGAATTGATACTATTTTACGCCACGGTCATATCCGGTCTGATCTGCCTTTTTGACCTTATAGTTTTCGCGCCGCGGCGTAAGCGGGCAAATCGTGAGACTCGCAAAGAAGTGCCTCTGCCCATTGTTATTGATTACGCCTACTCATTTTTCCCTGTGTTGTTGATCGTCTTTCTCTTGCGCTCATTTTTATACGAACCATTCCGCATTCCATCGGGTTCGCTTGAACCAACGTTAACCAAAGGCGACTTCATAGTTGTGAATAAATTTGATTATGGCATACGCTTGCCGGTGATACATAAAAAAATCATTGATATCGGAAATCCGAAACGTGGCGATATTATTGTGTTCCGCTGGCCGCCAAACACCTCTTATGACTTCATTAAGCGCGTGATCGGTCTGCCAGGCGATCACATCAAATACGTTAATAAAGAATTGACTATCAACGGCATCAAAATTCCTCAAGATGACCTGGGCAAGACAGAAGCGATTGATGAATTTGGTGATAAATGGATGGCAGATAAAAGAAGTGAAGATTTATTAGGCGTTAAACATGATATTTATCTTGATCCGACCAAAACGCCATTTGATTATCAGGAAATTGTCGTGCCACCCAATATGTATTTTGTCATGGGCGATAATCGCGATAACAGCGCGGATAGTCGTTTCTGGGGTTTTGTGCCAGACAAAAATATTATCGGTAAAGCCGTGTTGGTGTGGTTAAGCTGGAACAATGATAATCACAGCATTCGATGGGATAGAATTGGCAAAGTTATTCATTAGCGAGTTTTTTCATGCGTAATGAGTTGTCAGAAAAATTAAATTATGACTTTAAGCAAGATGAGTTGCTTAAACTAGCGCTGACGCATCGCAGTAGAGGTGTCGATAATAATGAGCGTCTGGAATTTTTAGGCGATGCGGTGGTTAATTTTGTCATCGCGGAAATTTTGTATCATCGGTTTCCAACGGCGAGTGAAGGTGAGTTGAGTCGTTGGCGCGCAACGCTAGTCAATCGCGATGCTTTGGCGCAATTGGCTGCTCAATTTGATCTGGGTAAATATTTGTTGCTGGGACAGGGTGAGATGCGCAGCGGTGGAGCGGAGCGCCCGTCTATTTTGTCTTGCGCGATGGAAGCGATTATCGGCGCGGTTTACCTGGATAGTGGTTATAATGTCGCGCGCGGCTGTATTGAAAAATGGTATCAGACACAATTGCAATCGTTATCGAGCGCTAGCAGTCATAAAGACGCTAAAACACAGTTGCAGGAATATTTGCAAAGCAAGCGCGCCTCCTTGCCTGTATACGCGGTGGATTCTATTGAAGGCGAAGCGCATCAACAAAATTTTATTGTTAGTTGCAGCGTGGATGATTTGAAAGTTAAAACGGTTGGTACAGGAACAAGCAGACGCCGTGCGGAACAAGAGGCGGCGCAGGCGATGCTGGATGAATTGAAAAAATGAAGCGTCGTCCCGGCGAAAGCCGGGATCCAGGCTCTTACGGGTGCATTCTATGAAAAGTGGTTTTATAGCGATTATCGGTCGTCCCAACGTTGGCAAGTCAACGTTAATGAATGCTTTACTAGGCACGAAAGTCAGCATTACTTCTCCCAAACCACAAACCACTCGCTGGCAGATATTAGGCATTAAAACACTGCCCGAAGCGCAGTTAGTATTCATCGACACACCTGGCCTACACGAAGATAACAAACGCGCGATGAATCGCTACATGAACCGCGTGGCGAGTTCAGTTATTAGTGACGCTGACGTCATTGTTTTTATGGTCGATGCGGATCACTGGTACGGTGAAGATCAGCTGGCGTTAGATAAACTACGTGGTGTTGAAAAGCCGGTTATTTTAGTCATTAATAAAATTGACAAGTTTGCGGATAAAAATGAAATTTTGCCCGCTATCGTCAAATTAAAAGAGAAATTTTCCTTCGCGCATATTATTCCGCTGTCAGCGTTGAAGTGCGAAAACATCAATACGCTGCAACAAGAAATCATCAAACTATTACCCGAAGGCTCGATACTTTATCCAGAAGACCAGGTCACCGATAAAAACATACGCTTTCAAATCGCCGAAATTATTCGCGAAAAACTAATTCAGCAAACCGAAGAAGAACTGCCTTACACAACTACCGTCGAAGTCGAACAATTTGCCGAAGGTGAAAAACTAACAGAAATTTCCGCTGTTATCTATGTTGAGCGCGATGGACAAAAAGCCATTGTCATCGGCAAAGGCGGCGAAAAGTTAAAAAAAATCGGCACACTTGCGCGCCGCGACATCGAACGCTTGCTCGGCACGAAAGTCTTCTTGCGTTTGTGGGTCAAAGTGAAAGAACAATGGACCGACGACGAGCGTGCCATGCGCAGTTTAGGGTATGAATAAACGTCGTTCCGACGAAAGTCGGGATCCAGTAAAATGGAGACATAATGGATGCAAACAAACACGGCTGGAAACAGTTCCTTCACTGGTGCCAGCAAGCTGATGATAAAACCCTGGACGCATTCTTTGAGCTCATTCTAACCCCCGAAGAGCGAAAAGACATCGCTACCCGTTGCCTCATCATCCGCGATTTACTGGCGCACGAAGCCAGCCAGCGTGACATCGCCAAAAATCTCCACGTTAGTATCGCCAAAATTACCCGCGGTTCAAACGAGTTGAAACGTGTAAAATCCTTATTAATTCAATACGTTAAAGATAATCTTTTAAAGTCTTGACTCCACCATTGTACTCATATACCATTACATGATTACAACCAAAACCCGGAACTCACAACATGAGCACAAATAAATCCTCAATCATCGGCGCCACAATGATGGTAACAGGCTGCTGCATCGGCGCCGGCATGATCGGCTTGCCAGTGCTAAGTGCGTTGACAGGTTTTGTGCCTTCTATCGTCGCCATGTTGTTCAGTTACATATTCACAACCTTGACGGGTTTGTTATTAGTCGAAGCAACCCTATGGTTTGAAGGGCCGGTGAACTTGCCTTCCATTGTCGAGCATACGCTTGGCAAGGCTGGGAAAATAGCCACGATATTATTATTTCTGTTTTTGTTCTACTGCATCTTTGTCGCGTATCTGGACGCAGGCGGCACGATGTTCGCCGAAATGCTAAGCGCGTTTTTGCATGTCAGTGTTTCGCCTGTAATCGGTATGATGATATGTGTGGCATTCATCGCTGGCATTGCCTACGCGGGCACGGCGGTAGCGGATAGCGCGAATCGCTACATGTTATTCGCCATGGTGGCTTCGTATGTGATTTTAATCGGTGTGGCGCTGCCTAATACCATGACTAGTAATCTGCTCTACACCAACTGGAAATTAATGTACGGCGTAGTACCGATTTTGCTGATCAGCTTTGGCTATCAAAATTTAGTGCCCAGCATTACGCACTACTTAAAACGAAACATAAACGCCATACGATTTGCGATCATAATTGGCAACCTGATCCCATTCTTTGTGTATTTTTTATGGGAGTATGTGGTTCTCGGCATGTTGCCAGGTGGCAAGGCGAATACCAACGACGATGTGCAACTGGTCGCGCAACTTTTACAAGGCGCCGCAGTGTCATCCTTGTCAGTGATGTTTTTTATCAAGTCATTTTCGCTGTTCGCCATGCTGACGTCATTCCTGGCCAGCGCGGTGAGTTTTGTGGATTTTCTCAAAGACGGTTTTAAAAAACTACATCATAATAAATTGCAAAATGAACTGTTATATTATGGATTAGTATTTGTACCACCAGCAGTTTTCACCCTGATACATCCTAAGCTATTTTTGCATGCCTTAGGATTTGCTGGTGGTTTCATAGACGTGTTGTTATTCGGCGTGCTGCCCGCATCCGTGATTTTAGTCGGGCGCCACATCCGAAAAACCTCGGGACAGACGGCGGCTTATCAGGTGGTGGGTGGTTATGCGACACCAGCGGTAATTTTGCTGCTGTCAGTAGCAATGCTAGTGCTTAAGTTTTTGTAATCTGTGCGCGTGTCGTCCCGACGAAAGTCGGGATCCAGTTTTTTTATTTTAAACAAGAGGAGGTAGTTATGCATAATCGAACACAAGGTTTTTTTAAATCCGGCAGTACAGTTTCTCGGAGGTATATTTGGTAATCTGGCATTACTAAATTTAATGCCGCCACAATTATTGCTTGGCATACATGATGTGGAAATGTTTAAAAATAATCATGATCCTAGAAACGGCGGTTGAACGCGAGCGTCAGGCGTAACAGATTGATCGAGATAAGCTTTTAAAAATTTGAGCGGTCACCTTATTGGTGATCCGAGAATTTTTAAAAGCTTAGGTCGGTCAAGATGTTACGCATCACGCCGCGTTTCAACTGCCGTTTCTAGGATGATAGACAAGGCTCCCATATTTACAGTCATCAAGACATCCTGATTAAATACCGAGAAAGCTTGTTATCTGATGAAGATATTCCCCGCTTAAAAAGACAAGCACTCAGTGACCTGCGAGAAAATTCAGACCCTGAAATTAATTTTGAATTAGCTAAATCGTATTGTCTTCTTAATATGATTGAGTCTGGTTTGATTGCCAAGTCTGATGTCAAAGCTGACATTCAGGCATATTTGGATTTTCCCAAAATTTACTTTTTATTAAATATGGTTAAATCTGGATTTATTCATTTGCTAAATGATCGGCAAATAGCTGCGTATGTTGATCATAAGGATGAATTGCAAACAGTGCTTCTGCAATTTTTGCATCAACATTCAGTGCCCGCAGAACTGTTTTATAGTATTTTAACCCATATAACGGGGTTGGATCGAAGAGAAGCCGCTGATTTGAATGACAAGATAATTGCAAAACATGAAAGTGAATTCCCAGCTTTTCAGTTGAGACGACAATAAGCTCTGCATAGCCGGACATGTTTTTTTCTGTCCGGAAGGCAGTCTTTTATCGAAGCAGGATCTCCCGGACACAAAAAATGTGTCCGGGCTACTTGCAGCTTCATCAAAGACTAGATAAAATGATCAACAGGACAAATGTAAATTGTGAAACAGGAAGCAAAATGATACGGACTCGTCTTATTGTTGTTCTTTTAGTATATCTTGCTGCCCCCATTTCCGCCCACGCTTTTTCCCTGGCGGACTGGTGGCAAAATAAAACTTGGCATCCTCTAGTCTCCATCGGTGGCGGTACTGCAAGCTCATCTAACGTTGGCGCATCACAAAACTTTCCCATTCAATATCCAGTAACCGAAGAGTTTTACAGTTATTCTGTCAGTCACGCTACACAAACTTCCAGTCTGGTTGATATCTTCTTGGGCGCGGAATGGAACGTGCAACCCAACTGGGCGGTGCAGGGCGGTATTGGCTATAATCAAGCATCGCCTTTTTCCGTCAAAGGCACTTTAGTGCAAGGCACGGATGTGGCATCTCAAAATACCTACACCTATCAATACGGTGTCTTGATCCGGCAATTATTAATAGAAGGAAAATTACTGTACTCCTTCCGGCAACGCTTTCACCCTTATGTTTTC
This sequence comes from Gammaproteobacteria bacterium, assembly GCA_027459575.1. Lineage (GTDB taxonomy): Bacteria > Pseudomonadota > Gammaproteobacteria > DSM-16500 > DSM-16500 > Aquicella. The sequence goes on from DAIDIB010000001.1 coordinate 49,242, forward strand.
GCGGGACTAGGGACCGCTTTAAATAAAAGCTACAGTTATAATACCAATGTGCCGCCTTTTTTAACCTTCACCAGAATGTATTCCAATAACGCCATGACATCATTCAGTTATGCCTTAGGCGTGGGGCTCGACTACGACGTTGATTCTTTAATTCGTCTTGGCATAGGATATCGCTTTGCTAATTTAGGCAAGGCACAGTTAGGATCCGCGGTAATTGATACGACCCATGTATCAGGAACACTGTCACAATCGAATATATATGCTAATGAAGTGTTAGTTCAGTTTACGTTGATGGCTTAACCCTTGGGAACCGTGTTTAATAAAGGATTATTTATGGCCAAGAAAACCTGTATTTGGTTGTGTCTACTGATGATGATCTCCAACATCGCCTATGCGCTGCCTTTTTCAATCATGCCCAAATCAGGCACGCAATTGCCTGCCACCGTTCCTTCTGGTAACGCCGCTACGGCATATTACACTGTTACGAATAATACCAACGTACAAAGAAACAATAATTACGTAAAATATCTTCCACCAAATGTTTCGCAAGTCACGACGAGTGGAACGTATGCTGACACTTGCGGTAGCACCTTTAACCTGATGCCCGGTGGTAGTTGTACCTTGCAACTCGCTGTAACAGGTGAAGTTGACGCTAATGATAAAGATCCACGCAATCATCTTTTTGTGTGCTTTCCAGGCGGCATAACCTGCGCGGGTACCAATTTCCCATTGAGTGTCACCGTGACAGATCCGATTTACGCTTATATCTCCAATAATTCCAATAGCACACTGAGTTATTGCAGCTTTAACGCTAATGGCGGTTTTAACAACTGTTTAACGACAGGTAGCAATATCAGCAACCCCTCTGGCATCGCGATTAATAAGGCTGGTACATATCTTTATGTCACAAATGAAAATGGCAGCCTACAAAATACCATTTCATATTGCGCGATTAATGCTAATGGCAGTCTCAATGCTTGTGAGACGACGCGAACAGGGTTATTAAGTCCTGCCGATATAACTTTTAACCCGGCAGGCACAATTGCATATATAGCGAATGAGACGGATGGGATTGTTTATTGCCCTGTTAATTCAAATGGCAGCCTGGATACGTGTGTTCAAACAGGTACAAGTTTCTCAAATCCCGCTGGCATTAGAATAAATGCGACAAATACTTTCGCTTATATCGCCAATTTTGGTAACAACACGGTTACCTATTGTGCTATTAATACCGACGGTAGTCTGGGCGTGTGCAGCGTCACATCGTCGGCAACTTTTAACGGTCCGAATAGTGTAGAGATTAATCCGGCTGGTAATATGATATATGTTGCTAACAAGAATTCGAATACAGTCTCTTATTGCCCTCTAAACTCAGACGGTAGTGTTGGAACATGCGCGGTGACAGGCTCAGGATTAAGTACGCCATTTAGTATCGCGTTTAATGCTGGTGGTACGCTAGCCTATGTGGTCAATTCCGGCAATAACACGGTTTCTTATTGCAATGTCAATTCAGACGGCAGTTTTGGTGCATGTAATACAACAGGATCAGGACTCAGTGGCCCTCGTGGAATTGTGTTTGGTAATTAATCAAACGGTGTGGCTATATTTTGAGGGGAGATAAATGGAATCAAGACGCGATAAAGGCAAGCTTAACTACTACCTGGATTATGTGCGATATGATACATTTGAATCAGCTCATTATTATTGCAAACTTGCTGTAACTCATCTCACAACGACAGCAGATATCAGTTCTTCGGATTGCAGAACAGTTTCGGAACAATGCCATTCACTGGCAAACAAATTTTTTAACGTAAGAAATTATGATAGCGCCGCTGATGTTTATAAATTAGGCATCCAGAGTCTTATTCATATTGAAAAGCTAAGTGATGAATTAATCGATAGCGATTTTAGAAATCTGGCGGAGCTTTTTATTGACCTGTCTGATGCATATATGCATCTATTTAATCAGGAAGCGGCCGGAGAAGCATTTGCTAATGCTATTAAGGCTTTTAATTACATTAAATCTAAAAGTAGAGATGAATTAAAAGCAGCTGCAGCCAATGATAATTATGCTTCCTTTCGCCTTTTATATGAAAGACGTTTATCTACAACTGGTTATTTGAGGTCGTGCGAATTTAACAATCATGAAAAAATGTTACATCAACATCAAGAAGATAAACAAACTCTGGAAATGTTTGGCGACATGGCACTATCACCCGAGGTCGTCACGGAGTCGAAACTGGAAGATATGATGGATGGATTAACCTTTACCCCTCAACCACTTTTTTCAGTACCAACAGCGCGTAGCGAACCAAGTGATAATGAATATCGTGCGATGGGTAAGGAATATATTTGTCTGGCAAGGAATCAACAGAATCAGCAATTAATTCGCGATGCGATCAAAACATTAACGCAGGCGCGTTCCGCTTATCAACAAATACAACAAAAATTAGAATCAGATTATTTAACAATCAAAGATATTGGAGATAATATTTTACAATTACAAATTCAAGGCTCACAGCCGCAATGGCAAGCGTCGTCAGGTCGCGTATCAACGACAGGACTATTTGGAGGACAGACACAGAGTTCGTTTTTACCATCTGCTGATACTCGGATGGAGCACGGCGAGATAAGTCCGCAATGGGGTTAATTTAATTTCAGATAGGTTGGGCTGAGCGCTTTTGCGAAGCCCAACAATAACGCAATCAGCTTAGATACAAGCCCGGATCATTGTACTTCGTTTTGATATAACTGCTTTAAAAGATCGTCCGGAAGAGGCGCGTCAAAATCTTCACTGATTTTTAACAGGATATGCACCATGCGAAGAAAAATATCAAATATTGATACATAACGCTCTATAACGCTCTGAATTTAGAAAAATAATTATAGCTAAACACAACTAATCTATAATAGATAAATTGAGTCTTTGTAAAGAAAAAAGGACAACGAGGGTGTATATGATTTTTAATTTGAATCCCATATATAAGATATTATTCGAAAAAAAAGAAGAAAAGCCTGAGCCTTACAATATCGGCGGGCTGATAGGCGTCGAGCCGGGCGATAAAAGATTGAGAGAAATAATACAAGAGCAGGGAACAGTAAGTGATGCTGAAAGCAGTCCGGGCTACGCGTAGCCCGGCATTAGACGCGTTTTTTGCGTTTAATCCGGGGTTATAATATCATTCTTCCTACATGACACCCATCCACCTACAACCAGCCTACGTCCTACACCGCCGCCCCTATCGCGAGACCAGTTTCTTGCTCGACCTCTTTACCCCCGATCACGGCCGCTTAAGCGCGATCATCAAAGGGGCACGGCAGACCAAGTCAGGAACACAAGGGCTGTTGCAGCCATTTACCCCCTTATTAGTTTCCTGGGCAGGTAGGGGCGAGATCATGATCCTTACCCACAGCGAACTCCACGGCGAAACACCCCGACTCTACGGCGAATGCCTCTTCGCTGGCTTTTATCTGAACGAATTATTGATGGCCTTGCTGGAAAAGTGGGATGCTCACCCAGGAATTTTCACCGTCTACCAGCAGGCTTTGACCCAATTACAGGGTAAAACCCTCGATCAGCGGGTATTACGCACCTTTGAAAAGCGCCTGATGGAAGAACTTGGCTACGGGATACTGCCCAAAAGCAATGTTTCACGGCATAATATAGAGTCAGGCCGGTTTTATCGCTTTATCCCTGACCAGGGCTTTGTGCCGGTATCGGGTGGTGGGGCGGGGCTGTTTTCCGGTCGCAGTCTGCTGGCGATTGCTGAGGAAAGCTGGCTGGATGATGAAGTGATTCGGGATGCCAAGCGCTTAACGCGCATGATTTTGGGCCCGCTACTGGGCTCGCGGCAACTGAACAGCCGTAAATTGTTTATCGAGGAATGACGATGAAAAAGGTGTTGCTGGCAGCGTTAATAAGCAGTCTGGTACTGACAAGCGCCTATGCTATCAATCCATCTACATCTACCACCAAGCCCAATTATGGTGGCGCCTCTTTCGTCAATGATGAGGATGCACCGACACCACCACCGCCTATACCGAGACCAGTCGCCAAACAAACAGCAACTACGACTACCACCTCAAACACTCAAGGATCAAACGACCCGATCACCACCTTATCACCCAGCCAAAATACCGTGCTGAGTCAGGCTGGCACGAGCACTATTCAGGTAACAGCTGCGACTGCCGTTAAAACACCCAATGGCTGCCCCGTCACCTGCCCGCAAAAAACTGGCATCATCGTTAAGAAAGAAGTGATTCAAAAAATTGTGAACAGGCAAATTAACTCATCTAATGCGAATGATATTGAGGAACTGCTTGGCCCCCCTTGTTCCTGTATTACGTTTAATCCCTTGTCGGCGGATGTGTGGACGTGTCAGTGGAAGGGGGATTTGTCAAGTAATCGTCTGGAAAATACTATTAATGTCACCTTCGAAGGTGGTATGTTGGCGGGTGTGACAGCCGTGCGTGACGATGGTGTGACGTACATGGCGATGCCTAATGCGAATGTGACAGTGTATCAACCACAATAATTAGAGAGTGGCTTATGAAAAACAATCCTGTTTTACTCGGTGTCAACATTGATCATGTTGCGACGCTGAGACAAGCGCGCCATACACGTTATCCCGATCCCGTGGAAGCGGTTTACGCGGCGGAAAACGGCGGCGCGGATGGTATTACGGTGCATTTGCGCGAAGATCGCCGTCATATTCAGGAACGTGATATTGAATTGATACAGCAGGTGTTGTTGACGCGTCTCAATCTGGAAATGGCGGTCACTGATACGATGGTAGATTATGCGAAAAAAATTCTGCCGCCACATGTTTGTCTGGTGCCGGAAAAACGCGCTGAGTTGACGACAGAAGGCGGTCTGGATGTGGTGTCGCAAGAGAAAAAAGTACACGCGGCATGTCAGGAATTGGTAGCAAAAGACATCGAAGTGTCTTTATTTATAGACCCGGACAAAAAACAAATTGAAGCGGCGGTTCGATGTGGCGCGCCGGTGATTGAAATACACACGGGATGTTACGCGGATGCGAAAAACGCGGCAGAGCGTGAGAAAGAATTGCAACGTGTTATAGATGCAGCGCAATTCGCGCATAAAGCGGGATTGATTGTGAACGCAGGGCATGGCTTGAATTATCAAAACGTGCAAGCTGTCGCGGCAATTCCGGAAATTAACGAATTGAATATTGGACACGGCATCATCGCCCGCGCGATTTTTATGGGTCTGGAAGCGGCCGTGCGTGAAATGAAAAGGATAATGGTAGCAGCAAGATGATTAAAGAATTTAATACAGTTCGTACTCGATTTTCACCCAGCCCAACGGGCAAAATACATTTAGGCAATGCGCGAGCGGCGTTGTTTAGCGCGCTATATGCTTATCAAAATGACGGCGTTTTTATTTTGCGTATAGAAGACACCGATGGCGCGCGTTCTGATGAAGTCTTTGTTGACGCGCTGGTGCATGATATGCAATGGCTTGGCGTGCATTGGCAGGAGGGGCCGCTGGTTGATGGGCCATACGGACCTTATTGGCAGTCGCAGCGTCAGCCGATTTATAAAAAATATTATGATCAGCTGGAAATTGAAAAGCGCATTTATCCGTGTTTTTGCAGCGATCAGGAATTGGCATTAACGCGCAAGTTGCAGTTATCACGTGGTCAGCCGCCGCGTTATAACCGTACTTGTATGAAATTGACTAAAGAAGAAGTGGCGGAGCGTCTGGCGCAGGGCAAGAAGCCAGCCTGGCGTTTTCATGTGCCGGATGGCGAGAAAATAGAATTTGTCGATGTGGTGAAAGGCCCGCAACATTTTCTTTCGGATGATATTGGTGATTTTATTGTGCGTCGTGCCGATGGCACGGCGCCGTTTTTGTTTTGCAACGCGATTGATGATGCCATGATGAAAGTGACGCATGTGTTGCGTGGCGAAGATCATTTGACTAATACACCGCGCCAGATTTTAATTTTTAAAGCGTTGAAGTTGCCTGTGCCGCATTATGGGCATTTGTCTTTAATTGTGGGTGATGATGGCGCGCCGTTATCCAAACGACACGGCAGTTTTAGTCTCGATCAGCTGCGTGATACCGGGTTTTTGCCGCAAGCGATTATGAATTATCTGGCACGTTTAGGACACGCGATGGAAGCGCCGGATTTGCTGGATTTTCAGCATTTAGCTAAACATTTTCAGCTGGAGAAGTTAAGTCGCTCGCCCGCGCGTTTTGACACGACGCAGTTGATGTACTGGCAGAAGATGGCGGTGCAGGCTTTGACGAATGATGAGTTGTGGCGCTGGTTAGGTGAGAGTGTCATGAATCAGGTGCCAGCTAATGCACAGACGAAATTTGCCGAGACAGTAAAAGCGAATATTGAATTTCCTGCTGATGCGTTAGATTGGGCGAAAATATTTTTCCATCAAAATGTTAGCGGTGATGCTGATGGAGCGAAAGTGATTCAGGATGCTGGTGAACAGTATTTTGTAGAGGCTGAACAAGCGGTCGATAAGTTTGGCGTGGATTTGAAAGCGGTTCTGGATGAGATGAAAAAGACGCTGGGTGTGAGTGGCAAGAAATTATTTATGCCGCTACGAATCGCGTTGACTGGTAAAGCCCATGGCCCAGAATTGGCGCAGATTGCTGAATTGTTAGGTAAAGACAAGATGAAATACAGATTAGGCAGGGCATTTAAGATAACTTCAGGTATGCAAAAATGAGCCCGGCGTAGCCCGGATGAGTGCTTTTCTCATCCGGGGAGCAATGCTTAATTAAACACTATTCCCCGGATGAGAAAAGCACTCATCCGGGCTACACAGGAAACTGCTATGAGCTTGAAAATTTACAACACGCTCACCCGACAAAAAGAAGACTTCAAACCACTGCAAGCAAACAAGGCGGGTATATACGTCTGCGGCGTCACCGTTTACGATTATTGCCATCTTGGCCATGCGCGCACCTATACTTCCGCCGATATAATCATCCGCTATTTAAGATGGCGCGGTTATGAGGTCAACCACGTACGCAATATCACCGATATCGACGACAAAATTATTAAACGCTCTAAAGAAAACGGTGAAAAATACGAAGAATTAACCGAGCGTTTTATCAAAGCCATGAACGAAGACTTTGACGCGTTGAATTTAACAAAACCCGATCACGAACCGCGTGCCACCGATTACGTCGGTGACATGATCAAGCTCATCGAAATGATCATCGCTAACAAACACGCCTATATCGGCGCGAATGGCGATGTTTACTTCGACGTGCGCAGTTTTCCCGGCTACGGTTGCTTATCCCATCACAACATCGAAGAACTCGAAAGCGGTGCGCGTGTAGATGTCTCCGAAGCCAAACGCGATCCACTGGATTTTGTGCTGTGGAAATTAGCCAAACCCGGCGAGCCTGAATGGGATTCGCCATGGGGGAAGGGCAGGCCAGGCTGGCATATCGAATGCTCCGCCATGTCCATGGACTTACTCGGCGCGCATTTTGACTTGCATGGCGGCGGACGTGATTTAATTTTCCCGCACCATGAAAATGAAATCGCCCAGTCCCGCGCGGCGACCAAACAACCCTTTGCTAATACCTGGGTGCATGGTGGTTTCTTGCAGATAGATAAAGAAAAAATGTCCAAGTCGTTAGGGAATTTCATCACTATCCGTGATGCGTTAAAAGAACATTCGCCGGAGGCTTTAAGATACTTACTATTAGCCAGCCATTATCGCAGCCCACTTGTTTATGCCGATGATGCATTACGCCAGGCGCAACAATCCCTCACGCGTTTTTATACTGCCATGCGCTTTTTATCCGAGGCACCGCGTGCGGAAAATACCGAGTTTGAGAAAAAGTTTATCGAAGCGATGGATGATGATTTTAACACGCCAATTGCCCTGTCAATTTTGTTTGATTTGGCGCATGAAATTCAACGTTTACGCGAAAAAGACACGAATGCCGCTGCAGCACACGCATCATTGCTAAAATACTTAGGCGATGTCATGGGCATCTTACAGCAAGACACCGAAGCATTCTTCAAACAAGGCGTTGATGTAGACGTTTCCAAAATCGAATCCCTCATCGCCGCGCGTCAAAAAGCCCGCGCTGAGAAGAACTGGTCTGAGGCTGACCGTGTGCGTAAAGAGCTGGCTGAAATGGCAATCGTCATCGAAGACACTGCGACAGGAACGACGTGGAAGAAGGGGTAAATTTGCCCTCACCCTTTCCCGCCGACATATGCTTGTCTTATGCCACGGGTAGTGGTTGCGGGAGGGGGAAAGGGAGAGGGTGAATGGACACACCGAACAATCTGGATTAAAAGGACTTAACACATGCAAGAGCTCGTCTCAACTGAAGCAACAACTTTAAAAGCAACAAATAACGAACGTGCATCTACTAAAACCTCCCGACTCGAACACTTCTGGCTATTCCTCTTTTACTCCATCATAGCCATCGCGCTCATCTCACCCATATCCTCATCCGGCGTCATCCCCAACCTCGCCGATTACATCAACCATCTCGCTGGTATCATCCAGGCCAAAGACGCGCTTCTGCAAGGCCAATTTCCGCTTCGCACGATGCCGCTCGAACATAACGGCTGGGGTTATCCGCTTTATCAATTTTACGCGCCCACTTCCTATGCGGTAGTTGGATTGATTTATTGGTTAATAACACCTTCCGATCCATTAATCGCTTTTCAAATAGTGATTTTAACCAGCTTAGTCATGGGCGGATTTTTCATGTATCGCCTCGCTTACTGGTTTATCCAGTCTAAACCAGCGGCCATATTAGCTGGCGTTGCGTACTTATGCGCGCCGTACTATCTAGTCATTATTAATCACCTCGGCAGTTTGCAAGAAATCATCGCGCTTGGTATGTTGCCACTCGTGTTGCAATATACTTTGCAGCGCTATTTCCAACCACAAAATCCAGTTATTCTCTTAAAACTGAGTTTAGTTACTTATCTATTCTTCACTATTCATTTGCCAACGGCGATTTACGCACTCACGCTATTTTCAATTTTACTGTTTGCTATTACCTGCAAAAACAGATCACGCTGGCGTAGTCTGGTATCAGTATTCATAGCCTATGCCTTTGGCTGCCTTATGGCTGTTTGGTTTCTCGCCCCCGCAGGATTATTCGCCAAATATTTTCTGATTAACGAAGTCTATACCGACACCAGTTATCTTTCACGATTTCACCCAACACTATCCAATTTACTTTCCCCAGCTGCCGCTTTAACTACCGGGTTCAAATCCAGCGCGTTAATGACCATTCATCCCGCAGTCGGTTTGCCGATTGTTTCTGCTGCTGCCATTTGCATCTACGCATTATTTAATAAATTATCATCAGGCCGTAAACGCGCGGATTACTGGATGCCAGCGTTATTAATGATATTTTTTATCTCATTTTTATTGGCATGGTCACCCATTAACTTTTGGCGCGTTATGCCAAACGCCTTAATGGTCGCGACACATTGCTGGCGATTGCTGGCGCAAGTGATCTGGATAGGTGCGTTATTATTTGCCTGGGCGGTGTACTGGCTGTTTAAAGGTAAGCTGGATAAGAAACATGTTATTGCGGGAACGATGTTAATTATTCTCTGCGCTAATCCCTGGTTTCCTGTCGCTGAGAACTTTAAAGTATCTCTGGCAGATTTTATAAAAAGTCCAAAGTTATTATATAACGCTCACTCACTACTTATAAACTATAACCAATATCCTAATTTTGTTTCACGAATTGAAAGTATCAGAGTGGATATTTCCGGCAATCTGCTCACCAATACGGAATATACCGTTCCCGAGCCTCTCGTTAATTTAGCGCTTAAACCGATGATTACTATCGCTGGAAAATCTCCCGAAAATATGCAATTAACCGCCAAAGTAAATGGCGCAGCCATTGCTACAAAAACAATTAAAACAGGAGAGTTCACGTGGAATATTCCCATCTCATTCGCGCAACATAAAACCGCGACTAAACTGGAATTTACTACCAAGAATAAATCTGTTGCTAAATTACCCGTGCAGGAGTTTTTACTGACAGGATTTTTGCATGAGGGCGAGGTGATGAGCCTTAAACAGGTTGCGCCATCTTGCACGCAGCAGGGGAATAAAAAAGTTTGTCGTATCGATGTGCCGGTAGGCGTAAGCGCAGTGGAGCTGCCTGCGCTCTACTATCCGCAAATGTTAAGAATCACACTAAACGGCAAAGAAGTGAATTACGACAGCACGATTTATCAAGGCAAGCTACTAGCCTCCATAGAACCTGTAGCAGGCACAACCAACATCATCACCATCGAGTTCACCGGCATGCAATGGGCTAACAAAATGAGCTGGCTAGGGTGGGGGTTATGGCTGCTGTTGTTATCGATGTGTTTTATTAAGCGAGTATACAGATAACCTTGGCGTAGCCCGGATGAATGCTTTTCTCATCCGGGGAGTGATGCCCTGATAAAACCCCGGATGAAACAAAAAGCGTTTCATCCGGGCTACTCCAATTTTGTGGTATAATAAACCCATGACACGGAAAGTCAGGAGCCAGCCATGAAGCAAATGCTTATCTTATTACTCTTAATCACAGTCATGACCATCGGTGCGCAAGTTTTCGCAGCTAACGGACAACCTGTCATGAGTAATAACGTCACCGTGTTACAAAATATAACCTCTCCGGCACAATGTCCGGCCAATTATAGTGGCACTGGCCAACCCACCAATATCATGGGTACGACACCTGTGGGCCCGGCAAGCGGCACCGCAGGTCAGGTGACGCAACAGTGCTCTGGATGTTATTTCCAAAAGGCTACCCGATCCTGCATTTGTCGTACTTGTTATGGTGCTAATTACTAAAGTATTCCGCAGCAGCCTCTCTTTATTTTCACAGGCGCTATCGTCAACTCGCCATCCTTTGCTTCATCCGTCATTCTATGCTCCACAAGAGGTTGCCACTTTGTACTCGGGTTGCCAGTCAACACTTTTCTATGCTCCATATGAGGTTGGAATTTTATACGCGGGGTGCCAGACAATACTTTTTCAGGTGTTGCTACAGGTTCAGTAGCCAGTGCAATGAGTGCTTCTCGCAATTCTCGTGCTGACTCGGCCGATTCAAAGTCAAGATCGTGTGCACGAAAAAGATCAAGCACGGTTTGCGCCAGCTCATGTGTGGATGCATTGCTGGTGTCGGCTTCCGCGGCTGTCACGATGTCATCTTCATACTTTTGTTCGAGCGATGCCTCCAGATCAAGGTGGTGACGGAAAAATGGATTAAGATGTGGATTCGCCATCATTTCCAGATTGCACTTGGCTAAATGACGCCTCAGCGCCGCCATAAAATCTTCATAGCCCTTTCCATAAAGTTTTTTATAATCCACATTCGCTGGCACGGTTTTACCATGATGTGGCTTGGCGTGCAGTTCATCCATTAAATACTGCCTGATTTTCATTTGCAGCGCGCTAAAGCCCGGCACGTTCCGCGCGGAAGTCATGTCAAAGCCAAACACGTGCTGGCCTTTGTCATGTGTGCTGAAAGATAAGCCACCGTTAGTGCCCTGGAAGTATCGTCCGTAAAACGCGTAGAGTGCGGGATCAAAATCTTTCGCAGCGTCGTCGTTTAACGCGCCTGTAGCGGATTTGTAGGCATCGATAATTTCATGACAATCTTCGCTGACAGGAAATAGCAGGTCTTCATCCACGATATCATGTGGAAACGCAACTTGATAATGTGCGCCTTCGTACCATGGCACGACAATTTTTTTGTCTTGTCCGGTTACTTCGAGCGGCGTTACAAAATATTTTTTAAAAAGAGGTATCAAGTGTGGGTGTTTTTTCAGTAGGGCATTAATGTGAAAAGCTTCTTGCAGGAAGATTGTTACTTTTTGTCCCAGTTTATCCAGTGCCTCACACGAACCGCTGAGTGGTGTGTCATGCGGCACAGGTTTCCAGCAGATGAGTACCACGTCTTTTTGCGCGTCCTTGGCGCCTTCGTCTTTTTGGCCTTCAGGAAACCAGGCTTCACTGACATATTCATTATCTCTGTATAAGCCTTCTTTTACTGCTTGCATATAGCCGGCCATATTGGTGGTTTTAACAATAAACTCCATGCGCATGGCTTTTCGGCATTGTATTTCCATGTCGAGTACAATGCCGAATAGTCCCAGATGTGAGCCGAGAATGGTTTTAAAATCAGGATGTTTTTCATCTATTGTTTCTATCGCGCCGTCCGGTCTCAGGATACGTATGCTACGTACTAAACCTGCGACGCTGGGATGATCACGTCCGGTGCCATGCACACCTGTCGCGACCGCGCCACCGATGGTGATGTGCGGAATCAGGCTCGACGTCGGAAGATTCATGCCGTAATCAACATCAAGTCGTTTGTCCAAGTCACCAATGGGAATGCTTACGCCGACTTTTACAATGTAATTATCTTTATCGAGCACATCGATTTTATGAAATTGCGGGCCGACCAGATGTAATAAAATATCGGCTTCCATAATAGGTGTCATAGAGTAAGATTTGCGATCATAGCGATCATCTTTATGGCCTGAATTTTGACCGGCCGCGCCCGCACGATAAGTAATGGTATCGGCGACGCTTTTTTTCCTGTTGAGCTTGAGTATCAATTTCGCAAGATCGGAGGCTTGTTGTTCTGTCTCGATATCCAGCACCAGCGTTTCTGGCAATGACACGCTCCCAGTAAAATTTTTCCAGCCAATATGGAGCTTGATGTGATGGTCTTCGCAAAACTTGATGATCGCGCTTTTATCTTCCTTGCTTAAACCCATGACTCTCTCCCTGATTTAAAGTTTAGCTCGTAAGTGAGTTTTTCATAAATTTGCTTGATTGTGTAGTCAATCTAAAGTAAAAAAGGCAGTTTCCTTTTATATATTTATATTTACCGCGCGAACGTGGCGGAATTGGTAGACGCGCTGGATTTAGGTTCCAGTGGGGTAACCTGTGAGAGTTCGAGTCTCTCCGTTCGCAAAATTGGGGTGTTAATATGCAAGCGATGCAAGTATCTGTTGAAAAAATTAGCAAAATCGAACGCCGTATGACGGTGATTATTCCTGCCAATGAGGTAGAAGAAGCATTTGATCGTCAGATCAAGCTTGTAGCTGAAAAAGCCAACATACCGGGTTTCCGTCATGGTAAAGCCCCTCTAAATGTGATTAAACAACGTTTTGGCAACGAAGCCAGAAGTGAAGCGCTGGGTGAAGTGATTCAGCAGTCCTTATATAAGGCATTAGCTGAGCAAAATCTAAAGCCAGTCAGCATGCCTAAAATTGAACCAAAAACCACCGGCTTAAACCAGCAACCACTGGAATATGTGGCTTCCTTTGAGGTGCTGCCAGAAATTGACAATGTTAACTTCAAACTGGATAGCCTGGAAAAGCTGGAAGTCGATGTTAGCGATCAGGACGTAGAACGTGTAGTCGAACAATTGCGCAAACAATATGCAAAATGGGATATCGTAGACCGCGCCGCTAAGGAACATGACCGCGTGGTGGTTAGCTACCATGCTATTTTTGATGGCAAAGAAGAGAAAGATAGCAAGGTGCAGGATTACCCACTCGAACTGGGTGCGAAGACCATGATTCCGGGCTTTGAAGAAGGGTTGATCGGCTTGAAGGCAGGCGATCAAAAGACACTCAAGCTTAGTTTTCCGGCAGACTTTGGCGACACTGAACGCGCTGGCAAGCCAGTGGAATTCGTTGTTGAATTAAAGAAAGTGTTTCAAGCCGAAATCCCTGAATTAAAAGAAGAATTTGTCAAGAAGCTGGGAGTTGCCAGTGGCCAGCTCGACGAGCTGAAAAAGCAAATCAAACAATCCTTGGAACAGGAACGTGATCGCCTGGTCAAAGATAAAGTGAAAGAACAGGTCTTCAAGCAACTTCTGGAGCAAAATCCGATCGATGTGCCCGCTTCGATGGTAGAACGCGAAGCCAAGCAAATCCATGATGAAGTTTATACACATCAGCATGACCACCATAACCATTCAGCTAACGAAATGGCCGCTTTTAATGAAATGGCTAAAAAACGTGTTGCCTTGGGGTTGCTGGTTGGAGAATATGCAAAAAAACACGAATTGAAAGCAGATGATGCACGAGTACAGGCTAGAATCAAAGAAATTGCCACCGCTTACGAACAACCCCAGGAAGTTATTGCCTGGTTATCGTCCAATGAGCGTCGTCAGGGCATCGAAGCACAGATTTTGGAAGAACAGGTGCTCGATAAATTGACAGATGGTATCCCATCGATTGTCAAGAAGATTAATTATGCAGATCTCAAAGGAATTCGTATATAATATAATCATGTAGAAGGAATTTTTATGGCCTACCCAAATACGAAACCTGTTGTTGATAATTTAGTGCCGATGGTTGTTGAACAAACTGCGCGTGGTGAACGCGCATTTGATATTTACTCCAGACTGCTAAAAGACCGCGTTATTTTTCTAAGCAGCCCGATTGATGACACGGTGGCAAGTCTAGTCGTCGCACAGTTGTTGTTCCTGGAATCAGAAAATCCTGACAAGGATATTTCTATTTACATTAATTCGCCGGGCGGTGTGGTTACCGCAGGTCTGGCGATTTATGACACTATGCAGTTCATCAGACCAGATGTTAGTACCATGTGTATTGGCCAGGCGGCCAGCATGGGGGCGTTTTTGCTTGCAGCTGGCACCAAGGGTAAGCGTTTCTGCTTACCAAACGCGCGTGTGATGATCCACCAGCCCTTAGGCGGCGTGCAAGGTCAGGCATCGGATATCGCAATTCATGCTGAAGAAACCCTGAAGATTCGTACACGTCTTAACCAGCTTCTGTCGCACCACACCGGTCAGCCAGAAGAAGTCATTGCCAAGGATACAGATAGGGATAATTTCATGACAGCAGATAAGGCCCATAAATACGGTATCGTCGATAAAATTCTTGATTACCGCGGTGATAAAAAGTAATACATTATTACTATGGGTTGTGCTCGAGCATTGAAATTAGCAATTTTGACCCTATGTATATTTGATAGCGAAGGGGGTTAACCTTATGAGTAACGACCAGCGTGGCAATGGCGGAAAAGACAAAATATTTCATTGCTCATTCTGTGGAAAAAGCCAGCATGAAGTGCGAAAGCTGATTGCCGGGCCATCGGTATATGTCTGTGACGAGTGCGTGTCACTCTGCAACGACATTATCAATGAAGAATCACGTGATGCTACCAAAACGATGGTGGAGCAGCCAAACACGCTCCCGCGTTTACCCGCGCCCGCGGAAATTCGCAAAACACTGGACGAATACGTGATCGGCCAGACAATGGCGAAAAAAGCCTTGTCTGTGGCGGTGTACAATCATTATAAACGTTTACGCAATCATACCAAGTCGGATGACGTCGAGCTTAGTAAAAGTAACATCCTGTTAATTGGTCCGACGGGTAGCGGCAAGACATTGTTAGCAGAAACACTGGCGCGACTTTTGAATGTGCCATTTGTTATCGCGGATGCCACCACCTTGACCGAAGCAGGTTATGTGGGTGAAGACGTAGAGAGTATTATTCAAAAATTATTGCAGCGTTGCGAATATGATGTGAACAAAGCGCAAATGGGTATTGTTTATATCGATGAAATCGACAAAATTTCACGTAAATCTGAAAATCCATCCATTACGCGTGACGTATCAGGTGAAGGTGTGCAACAAGCGCTGCTCAAGCTGATCGAAGGCACGATTGCTTCTGTGCCACCGCAAGGCGGCAGAAAACATCCGCAGCAGGAATTTATACAGGTGGATACTCGTAATATCCTGTTTATCTGCGGCGGTGCGTTCGCGGGTCTGGAAAAAGTTATTCGTGACCGCAGTGAAAAATCGGGCATCGGTTTCTCCGCGGAAATTCACGGCAAAGAAGATGCTAAAACAATCGGTGATGTGCTGCGACAAGTCGAGCCAGCCGATTTAATCAAGTTTGGTTTAATACCAGAATTGATTGGCCGTTTGCCTGTTGTCACCACGCTCGATGAGCTGGATAAAGACGCGCTGGTGAGCATTTTAACCGAACCGAAAAACGCGCTCATCAAGCAATATCGCAAATTGTTCGAGATGGAAGGAGTGGCGCTAGAATTTCGAGACGCCGCACTTAGAACCATCGCGGACCATTGCGTGGAAAAGAAAACCGGCGCGCGCGGTTTGCGCTCCATTCTTGAGAAGGCATTGCTGGATGTGATGTATGAACTGCCTTCACTAACGCATGTTTCCAAAGTTATCATCGATGAAGCGGCGATTCATGGCGAAACCAAGCCGATCATCATCTACGAAAATCAGCAGCAATCGGCCGCTGAATAAATCATGAGTAAATTTAATTAATAGGGGGCGACTATGGTGCAATCAGCTGCTCATGGCGATCAAAACAAGATAAGCATTCCTGTTTTACCGCTACGCGATGTAGTCGTGTATCCTTTTATGGTTGTGCCTTTGTTTGTAGGCCGCGAACGCTCGATCAAGGCATTGGAAGTTGCCATGGCGGCAGACAAGCAAATTCTGCTGGCGTCGCAAAAAAACGCCTCTGAAGATCAGCCTAATGCGGAAGGTATTCACGAAATCGGTACCGTGGCAACCGTGCTGCAGTTACTTAAATTGCCAGACGGCACGGTAAAAGTGCTGGTCGAAGGCGTTAAGCGCGGCAGAGCTACGCATTATCTTGATAGCTCGGGTTATTTTCTCGCGGATGTGATGTTTATCGAAGATGAAAATGTCGATGATCGCGAAGTGGAGATTTTTCAACGCTCGCTTAAATCCCAGTTTGAACAATACGTAAAATTAAATCGTAAAATTCCCGCGGAAATCATGGCGTCTATTCTGGCGATTGAAGATGGCAGCCGTTTGGGCGATACCGTTGCCGCGCACCTTAATATTAAGCTGGAAGAAAAACAAAAATTGCTCGAAATGGCCAATTTGCCAAAGCGTCTGGAACGCTTGATGTCGTTGCTGGAAAATGAAATTGACCTGCTGCAGGTTGAGAAAAAAATTCGCGGCCGCGTGAAAAGACAAATGGAAAAAACACAGCGCGAATATTATCTGAATGAGCAAATCAAGGCGATTCAGAAAGAATTAAACGAAATTGAAAATGTACCCAATGAAATGGATGCGATGGCGAAAAAGATCGCGGACAGAGGCATGTCGCCTGAAGCAAAAGAAAAATGCGAGATGGAGCTTAACAAATTAAAAGCGATGCCAGCCCAATCCGCCGAAGCGACGGTGTCGCGCAACTATCTGGATGTGATGACTTCATTACCCTGGAGTCATGGTAGTGAGTTAAATATCAAGCTGGACGAAGCTGACAAAACTCTGGAAGCTGAGCATTATGGTTTAAGGGATGTGAAAGATCGCATCATTGAATATCTCGCGGTACAAAAACGCGTGAAAAAAATCAAAGGGCCAATTTTGTGTCTGGTGGGGCCGCCGGGTGTGGGTAAAACCTCACTTGGTAAGTCTATAGCGAATGCCACCGGCAGAAAATTTGTGCGCATGTCTTTAGGTGGTGTGCGTGATGAGGCAGAAATTCGTGGCCATCGTCGTACATATATTGGTGCGATGCCTGGCAAAATAGTTCAGAAACTTGCTAAGGTTGGCGTTAATAATCCGCTGTTTTTGTTGGATGAAATAGACAAAATGGCGATGGACTTCCGTGGTGATCCTGCTTCCGCCTTGTTGGAAGTGTTAGACCCAGAGCAAAACAATACCTTTAACGATCACTATTTGGAAGTTGACTATGACTTATCAAAAGTCATGTTTGTCGCAACTGCCAACACACTGGATATTCCACCCGCACTGCGTGATCGTATGGAAGTCATACGCATTCCGGGTTACACCGAGGATGAAAAAGTAAATATCGCTATACGCCATTTGATTCCTAAACAAATTGAAGCGGCGGGTTTAAAAGTTTCTGAAATAGAAATACCAACGGAATCGGTACAACACATCATTCGTTACTACACGCGTGAAGCGGGTGTGCGTAACCTTGAGCGCGAGATTTCCAAGGTATGCCGCAAAGTCGTGAAAGAAGTGTTGCTGAAAACCAAAGAAAGCAAGGCGCGCGTCGAGCCAGAAGATCTGGAACATTATTTAGGGGTGCGGCGTTTCCGTTACGATATCGCTGATCAGCAAGATCAGGTTGGCCAGGTGAAAGGCTTGGCCTGGACAGAAGTGGGCGGTGAGCTGTTGACTATTGAAGCGATCGTGCTTCCAGGTAAAGGAAAGACAATTTATACGGGTCAGCTCGGCGAAGTGATGCAAGAATCTATTCAGGCGGCGCTTTCCGTTGTGCGCGTGCGTTCTGATTTGCTGGGTATCCCAAAAAATTTCTTCGACAAGCATGATATTCACATTCACGTTCCAGAAGGCGCGACACCTAAAGATGGCCCAAGCGCGGGTATCAGTATGTGTACCGCGTTGGTATCAGTGATCACTCAGCTCCCAGTGCATGCGGATTATGCCATGACGGGTGAAATTACACTGCGTGGCGAAGTATTGCCAATTGGTGGCTTGAAAGAGAAGCTGCTCGCGGCTCACCGTAGCGGTATCAAAAATGTGATCATTCCGATTGAAAATGTAAAAGATTTGAAAGAGGTGCCAGACAACATCAAGCAGGATTTAAACATCAAGCCTGTACGATGGATTGATGAGGTGTTGAGTAACGCGCTTAATGGCTATACGGCGAGGACGCATAAGAAGGTGAAGAAGGCTAAAGCTAAGCCGGCTATTGCTGTTGTGAGTAAGAAGCTTAAGGGCAAGAAGGGCGGGGATAGGGTTAGAACCCACTAGGTCAAGGTGTAGTGAATGTAGCGCGGATGAATGCTTTTCTCATCCGGGGAGCGGTGTTTAATGAAGCATAGTTTCCCCGGATGAGAAAAGCATTCATCCGCGCTACAATAAAAATCAATAAAACCACACTTTCCTGTTGACACCAGTAAGGCGCAACTGTATAAATCTCACTTCGTTATAGACCCTCAATTTAAAAGGATGTTACCGAGATTGTCTGGCGAATAACGCAGAAGAATTTCTTTAACCAAGGACAGAGAGAGCAAGTATGAACAAAGCAGAATTAATTGACTTTATTTCTGAAAAAGCAGAATTAACCAAGGCAGCGGCCACCCGCGCGTTGGAAGCGTTTCAGGAATGTATTACAACCTCATTACAGAAAGATGAACCTGTAGTGCTGACAAATTTTTGCACAATCACGGTGAGCCCCGTGGCTGCGCGTAAAGGTCGCAATCCTTTAACGGGTGAAGAAATTTCGATCAAGGCGGGTAAAAGAGTTAAGTTTAAAGTTGGTAAGGCATTGAAAGATGCAGTAAAAGGCGGCTAGTTAAATCGTGTAGCCCGGATGAGTGCTTTTCTCATCCGGGGAGCTGTGGCAGATAATGCCATCGTATAGAGTTAGCGGGTGCTTAGCTCAGCTGGTAGAGCAACGCCCTTACAAGGCGTGGGTCGGGGGTTCGATCCCCTCAGCACCCAAGATGTAGGTTGGGCTAGATGCGTGTAGCGCATCGTAGCCCAACAGAGAGTAACAAGGAGTGGTAGTTCAGTTGGTTAGAATACCGGCCTGTCACGCCGGGGGTCGCGGGTTCGAGTCCCGTCCACTCCGTTTTATATGACGTTATCGCCAAGGATACAGATAGCCATGCTACAGACCATTCGTGAGCATACACAAGGCTGGATTGCCGGCGTAATCATATCGCTCATTATCCTTTCGTTTGCATTGTGGGGTATTCACAGTTACTTCACTGGCGGTGGTGCAAACACCATTGTTGCCAAGGTCAACGGCACTGAAATCACCAGGGAACAATTAGCCATCGCTTACGAGCGAATGCGCAGACAAACCCAAATACAATACGGAGCCAATGCTCCCAAAGATGAAACAGAATTAAAGAAACGCGCCTTACAGGCCTTAATTGATATCGAAGTATTAAAACAGGCCTCTATCAGTCAGGGTTACCTTATTTCCGATCAGCAAATCGATGTCTATCTGCAAAGCATGCCGGATTTCCAGGTAGACGGTAAATTCTCCTTTGAAAAGTTCCAGCAGGAACTGGCCGCGACTATGTTGTCTACTGGCGATTTCCTGGAAGTGATTAAAACCAGCTTATTGATCGATCAGCCCAAGCTGGGCATTGTGCTGACATCCTTTGCATTGCCAGATGAAACCGCTTATACCATCGCGCTGGTTAACCAGGAACGGGAAGTGGATTATCTCACCATTCCATTCAAACAGTTCACTGCTCAAGCGGCTGATATCAAACCAGAGCAAATCAAAGCTTATTATGAAGAACACAAAAGCGATTTCATGACACCTGAGCAGGTTAGCCTGGATTATATCGAAGTCACACTAAACGACTTGGCAGCCACTATCAAACCAACCGACGCTGAATTGCAGAGCTTTTACAAAGAAAACATGAATTCGTATGTTAAAACCGCGAATGGTGGTCAGTCCGCTATTCAGCCATACGAAGAAGTGAAAGCTAAAGTCAAAGATGCTTATGTTCGCCAGCAGGCGGAAGAAAAACTCGCGGATATACGCGACAAATTGGCTGATATGACTTACGAACATCCAGAGTCACTGCAGTTTGCTTCAGCAAACCTGAATCTTCCCATTAAGACCAGTGAATTATTCTCAAAAGATAAAGCAGGGAAGGGTATTTCACAGAATAAAAAAATACGCGATGTCGCGTTTAGTAATGACGTGCTGACCATGCAGAACAATAGCGATGTAATTCAATTGAATCCTGAAACATTAGTTGTCTTGCGTATTAAAGAACATAAACCTTCTGCGCTGTTACCACTCGAAGGAGTTTCAACACAAATTAAAGCCGCGCTGCAAACAGCAGTGCAGGAAAAGGCGACTGAAACTGCCGCGAATGATTCGGTTGCAAAATTAAAATCCGGCGCGCAGCCAGATCAAATCGCGGCGTCACTTAACGCGCACTGGAACAAAACAGGTTACTTAGGTCGCTATGCCACCAAAGTGGATAATGCAATACTAGACTTGGCCTTCCAGTTACCGAATCCAGCTAATGTAGGTGGCAAAACTGTATATGGTGTTACGCGATTACCAAATGGCTACGCTATTGTTGCTGTACACTCAGTAAAACCTGGCAGCATTACCGATCCAAAACAATCGCATGTATTTGCTGAGCAAGTGCAAAATAGCCAGGGATTGTTAGAGTATGAGCTTTATAAGCAAAGCGTCATTGCATCAGCGAAAGTGAAGGTAATGTCGTAACACCAGTCAGATGGGGTTACCCGCTCCTTCCTAAGCCTTTTGGAGATGTTACTGGACTTTCTTCACTGCTCTCAGGCGCAGACACAGATTCTTTTCCTTTAGCAACTTTTTCCTGAGCGGCTTTCAAATTTAATTTGGTGGCTGGAGTTTTTTCTTTGGTGTGTGAACTCCATTGATTTTCTCGAATAGTCGGCTGCTGTGGTGTTGGCTGAATTGCCATTTTATATATTTGATCAGCTAATGCATTAATCTCTTTCAACTCTTCTTTCGAATAGGCTGGTTTTTTTCGTGATTCATGCGCTCTCACCATGATGGTGCCAAATCGCTCTGCAAGTTTGTCCTGGTCAGTGGAGCGTGATTCGCCAATTTGATCAATAAGGTATAACATTTTCTGATGAAATTTTTTCATGGATTTATCATCAATTGTGCCCGATTCAACCATCTTTTCAAGTTTATTAATGAGATGATTCGCATGATTTATCAAAATAGGAACACTAATGTTGTCTTTTAAAACACGCAACATGCTTTCATTTTCAGCACTCATTCCTTCCTTCATTAGCGCCTGTCGAAGCTGATTTATTTCAGCTGCGTGCTTTTCAAAAAACTTTTCTTTACTTTTTACTGAGCGATTGGCATATTTCATACATAATTCTTTCATGCTTTCAGCTTGAGCACGAAGTTCTGCTCGAGCGACCGCTTCACTTAATGAGATATCAGCTGCGCCAGCTTTTAAATCAGCAGGTGCTTTTAATGCTGGGATTGTTGTTTCAACTAGGCTGCGGAAACTAGCACCTTTATCCAGGACATTATAATTGATTAGAGAGCCACCTTTAGTGTCCAAGACTTCCAGCAATCTTTGATAATCATTCACGCTCATGGGAGGTTTTGCAGTTATTAATGATTTTTTAATATGACTTGCAATATCTTTTTTCAGTTCGGTATTTCCTCCTAAACGTTCATATAATCTTGCAATATGCTCGATGAGATTTTCATCGGAATATTTGTTGGCTGGCTTATCTAATTCCTTTTTTATATCGCGCAGTATAGACTCAGCTGTTTGTTGAACCATGACATAATCTCCAAGTCCGTTATTTACAATTTTATGATTGTTATATATTAATTATAGCAGTTATTTAATTAATAATTATCTATATAAAACAATAAGATATGTAAATTTATTTATTTTTTCGCGAAGGGGTTGTCGCTGGATTTGAACTCGACAAACACGGGTGTGCCGTAGAGTTTTAATTTCGTTTGATAATAATTGGCGAGGAATTTTTTGTAGCTGTCAGGCAGAGCTTTAACTTGATTGCCGTGAATAATAATTAGCGGTGGGTTGTGTCCACCCGGGTGGGCGTAGCGCAATTTAACGCGGCGGCCTTGCACGAGGGGCGGTGAATGGGTTTCTTGTGCTTGCGCTAATAATTTCGTTAATTGCGGAGTGGATAATTTGCGTGTGGCACATTCGTATGCTTCATTGACTGAATCAAACAAGTTGCCGACGCCTGAACCGTGCAGCGCGGAAATAAAATGCACTCGCGCAAAGCGTACAAAATCCAGGTGTCGGTCGATGGTATTTTTAGCGTTGTCGCGCGCTTCTTCAGTCATGCCATCCCATTTATTTATCGCGATGACGAGTGCTTTGCCGCATTCCAGCACGAAGCCTAATAATTTCATGTCTTGTTCAGACACGCCGAGGCGTGCATCGATGACATAGAGCACGACATTAGCGTCTTTGATGGATTGCAGTGTTTTCACGACGGAAAATTTTTCCGGTACTTCGCTTTCTCTTACTTTTTTACGTTTGCGAATGCCCGCGGTGTCGATCAAAATATATTTATGTTCGAAACGTTCCAACGGTATATAAATACTGTCGCGTGTGGTGCCAGGCGTGTCGTGCACGATAACGCGCTCTTCGCCCAGCATGCGATTGGTTAATGTCGATTTGCCCACGTTGGGGCGCCCCACAATAGCTAGCTTGATGTGACCCGCAAATTCACCGGTATTTTCTTCTTCAGCCGGATTTTTTTCTGGAAACAGGGTGGTAATAATATTGCTGATGCCCGAGCCATGCGCGGCGGAAATGGCAAGTGGTGTGCCCATACCCAGTTCGTACGCGTCTGCGGTGCTGATATCTGGATTTAAGCCTTCTGTTTTATTGACCACAAGCAGAATATCTTTGCCGGTGCGTCGCAAGCTTTTAGCAATGTTGCGATCCTCTGGCGTAATACCGGCGCGACCGTCTATTAAAAATAATACTTTGTCTGCGTCTTCGATGGCTTGTGTGGCTTGTTGGGTAATCAACTCACCCATGGCATCCGTTTCATCGGTAATACCGCCCGTGTCGATAATAATGAAGCGTCTGCCCTCTGCGTTCACATCGCCGTATTGTCGATCACGTGTGGTGCCAGGGAAATCAGAAATCAACGCGGCGCGTGACCGCGTTAAGCAGTTGAAGAGGGTGGACTTGCCGACATTGGGGCGTCCGACTATCGCGACGACAGGTAACATAGCTAACTCAAACTGTAAGCAGATAAGAATCCTTTACTGCTTAATACATAAACGACGCCATCTCTCACCACTGGCGAAGTGTAAATTGGGTTGCTGCCTGTGGAAACGCGCGCGGCAAAATGGCCGTCATTCATATTGAGCCAGTGTAGATAGCCTTTGCTATCGCCTACTACTACATAGTGTCCCATGGTCGCTGGCCCGCTGATATTGCGCCATTCCAGATCGGTTTGGCGCCAGTTAACTGCGCCGCTTTCTGGATTAAATGACCATAAATTACTTTTAGCATCGGAGATGAAAATGCCGTTCGCACTCGCGCTCATGCCGGTGTAAGACGATATATCATGTGACCATTGAATATTGCCTGATGCCCAATCGAGCGCTGCGATTTTACCCTGATAAGTTGCGGCATAAATGCGGTGACCATAAATAATGGGATCCGCGTCAATGTCGATCATGCGCTGAATAGCAAAAGCGCCTTCTGGGTAGGTGATAGTTTGCGACCAGATTAACTGGCCTTCGCTTAATCTAAAGTTTGATAAGTTGCCGTTAGCAAATCCAACAAATACATGCCCGTCCGCGATGCGCGGGGTGCTGGCGGCGCGTAATACTAAATTAGGTTCCATTTGTTGATAAGACCAGCGCTTTTCGCCGGTGCGAACATCCAGCGCGCGAATTTGGCCATCGATGGCTTTGATGACCACGAGTCCATTGCTAATCGCGGGAGCGGCGTTAATTTCACCTGGTATGGATGCTGTCCACAATCTTTGGCCGTCAGCTTGTCGCAAGGCGATAATGTCACCGTGTCGGCTGCCCGCTACGACAATCCCATCGCCAGCGCCAGCGCCGGAAGTGAGAGGCAGCTCTGTGCTGTTGCGCCAGTTGATGCGACCGCTGGCTCGATCAACCGAGGTGATAATGCCATTTAGACCCGCGGTGTAAATGGATGAGTCGGTGATGGCTGGCGGAGCTTTTAGGTATTCATCGCCGCTGCCTGAACCTGCCTGGGTTGACCAAAGCATATGTGGTTGTACTTCTGGTTTAAATTGCGTTAATTGTCTGGGTTCCGGTGTGTTGTCTTTTTCAAATAATGTGCCGCACGCGGTTAATGACAGCGCCGCAAGTATAAGTAATATATGTTGTATTTTATGCATAAACCTTCCTACATTCTCGTGTAGCCCGAATGAAACATGTTTTTTACGTTTCATCCGGGAACAACTCGTTAATCTGTCGCCAAATTATCAAATTTCATTTGCAGCAATGGGCGTATCACATCCGCGTTCGGCAGATCATTCAATGCTTGCTGATAAGCTTCGCGCGCTTTTTTATTTTCTTTCAAGGCGTAATAGGCGTCGCCACGTTCTTCGTTAATTAAACCGTTAAAACTTTTGTCTTCCACTGTGTCGAGTGTCTTGATGCTTTCCGCTGGTTGTTGCTGGGCAAGCTGTATGCGGGCGAGACGTAACCTTGCGATTTGTCGCATGGAAGAGATGTCGCTATGTTGTATTACCCAGTTCACTTCTGTAATCGCTTTTGCATAATCCTTTTTGTAGGCTGCGTCACGCGCGAGCATGAGGGCGGCTAATTGGGCGTAAGTTGTTTTGGGGTAGTGATCGAATAGTTTTTGTGACTGGACGACGGTGGCTTCCGCGTTGTTTTGCGCGCGGGCTGTTAGCATTTCATCGTAAATGGCGGAGGCGTGGCTCAGGATGCGGTATTGACGGTCTTGCCAGGTGCGCCAGCCGAAGATGGCGATAGCGGCGGCGAGCACGCCAGCCAGGATGACTATACTGTACTGTTTGACCCAGCTTTTGAGCAGTTCTATTTGTTCTTGTTCCGTCATGTATTCGGTGGTCAAGGGGGCTATCCTCATGTGCCATTTTACGCTCAGTATTAAACCAAACTTCTAGCGTGGTGGGAAGGGTTTTATGTGATGCCTGGATCAACTTCATCGTGATGCGGTAACCACGGCCTGGTAGGCGTCGTCCCGGCGAACTATTTCTTCGTCTTCAACTTCAAATATTCCGCCAGCTCATCCTGATATAACGTCTGCTGTGGCAATTCCTCGCGCAAATTTTTGAGAGAGACCGAGTGGGTTTTAAGCTCATGTTCCCCGATGATGATGGCGTAGCCCGCGCCGCTTTTGTCGGCTTTTTTGAACTGTGCTTTAAGGTTGCCGCCGCCGCAATGCATGGTGACACGGATGCTTGGTATTTTGCCGCGCAAATAATTGGCTAGCTTTAAGCCAGCGACAAAAGCGCCTTCGCTATCAGTGATGACATAAGCATGCAGGCGTTCAGGGATGCGGCCAGCATTTTCTTCCTGCATAAGCAAGATGACGCGTTCCATGCCCATGGCGAAGCCAAGCGCGGGGGTGGCTTTGCCGCCTAATTGCTCAACCAGGTTGTCATAGCGTCCGCCGGCGCAAAGGGTGCCTTGTGCGCCTAAATGATCTGTCACCCACTCGAATACGGTGCGGGTATAATAATCCAGACCACGCACCAGGCAAGGATTGACTTCAAATTGTATGCCAGCGTGATTTAAGTATTCCTGCAGCTTTTCAAAATGCTTGACGGATATCTCATCAAGGTGGTCCAGCAATTTCGGCGCATTAGCGATGATGTGCTTCATTTCTGGATTTTTGCTGTCCAGCACGCGCATAGGGTTTTTGACCATGCGATGCACGCTGTCTTCATCCAGTTCGGATTTATGCGCTTTAAGATAATTGACCAGCAGCTTGCGATACTCTTTGCGGCAATCCGTGGTGCCAATGGAGTTGATCTGTAGCTTGGCGAGTTGGCGTATGCCTAATTTTTCCAGCAGGGAAGCGGTAAGCGAGATAATTTCCGCGTCAATATCGGGGCCTTCCAGACCAAAAGCCTCCGCGCCTACCTGATAAAATTGACGGTAACGGCCTTTTTGCGGGCGTTCATGTCTGAAACATGGCCCCATGTACCAGAGCCGCTGGATCTGGTTGTATAGCAAGCCATGTTCGATGCCGGCGCGCACGGTACCCGCGGTCAGTTCGGGGCGTAATGTCAGTGTTTCCTGGTTGCGATCCAGAAAGGTATACATTTCTTTTTCGACTATATCGGTGACTTCGCCAATGGAGCGTTTGAACAGCTCGGTTTTTTCCACAACGGGAACACGTATTTCTTGATAGCCGTAGCTCTGTATCACGGTGCGGATTAGTCGTTCGGCATACTGCCAGAGGAATGATTCCGGCGGCAAAATATCATTCATGCCGCGGACGGCTTGTATTATCTGCGCCACTCAGTGTCTCCTTGGTTAATCGGTGTAATTGTTGTTATCTGTCGCGTCCTCATTATCTGTCTCGTCGCGCGCGGACCTGGCCACAGGATGATTGGCCGCGACACGTTTGGCTGAGGCAACAGTGGTCGCATGTTCAGTATTGGCGCTAGCCGTGGGTGCTGCCGCATTGGGGTTGGCAGTTGAGGTGTTGGTTGAATCGGTAGTCGCAACTTGTTTATTATCCGGTGATTTTTGTACTTCCGGGATGGTGGTTAGCGTCTGTTCTTGGGCGATAGTCACTTGCTGGGCGGCGGGGGTATGGTTATACCACCATAGGCCAAGCATGCCAGCCAGTGTGGCGACAATAGCGTAAGTAGAAAACCGCATGTAATGATGGGAATTGAGCATGCCTATTGGCTGTTTGGCCGTCGGCGCAGCTTCTTTGGGGATCTCGACTCGCTGTATGGGTTCCAGTGCGGCGGCGACTTCAGCTTCTGGGATTTGCAGTAGCTTGGAATAGGAGCGAATGTAGCCGCGAATGAAGGTTACGGGGATATCCAGTGTGTAATGCCCGGATTCCAGCATGTCGATGATCTTCTCACCAAGACGCAGTTGCGCGGCGATGTCTTTTTGCTCTAATCCAATGGCTTCGCGAGCGGCTTTGAGTTTTGCGCCATAGGAGATGCTTTTATCAATATTCATGCTGTGTATGTCATTGCTCATGATGATTACTGTCCTTAGTAATGTCGGGCTTTGCGCAGATTATATCGTTAAAGCACGAGTGCTAACAACCTTCTTGGGTATCTTTTGTTTGGGCATTGCGTAAATAGCGTTCTTTGCGTCGTGTGCGATCTTTGACCGAGCCGACCAGTTGTCCGCAGGCGGCGTCAATGTCATCACCACGGGTGCGTCGTATTGTTGTGTTGAATCCCGCTTTCATCAGCAGGTCACGGAAGCGCTGGATAGTGTCTGAATCGGAACGCTGATAAGTGGTATGCGGAAAAGGGTTGAAAGGTATCAGGTTCATTTTGGCCGGTACGCCTTGCAGGATGTTGATGAGTTGTTTGGCATGCAGTGGGGTGTCGTTGACGCCGGCTAACATCACGTATTCCATCGTGATAGAGCGGCGTGGTTCATCTTTAAAGTAAGTTCTGCAAACATCCATTAACTCTTTGATTGGATACTTTTTATTGAGTGGTACGATTTCGTTACGTAATTCATCGTTCGGCGCGTGCAAGGATACCGCGAGCGCGACATCGCTTAGCTCACGAAGTTGCTTCATGGCGGGGATGACGCCGGCGGTGCTGACGGTGACGCGGCGTTTGGATAAGCCATAGGCGTTGTCGTCCAGCATGAGATTAAGCGCGGGTATGACGTTGTCGAAATTAAGCAGGGGCTCACCCATGCCCATCATCACTACATTGGTGACAGCGTGGTCGTGGATACCGTTATTGTTCGATAAGGTGCGTACCGCGATCCATAGCTGGCTAATGATTTCCGCGGTGCTTAAATTGCGGTTGAAGCCTTGCTTGCCGGTCGAGCAGAAATCGCAGTTTAAAATGCAGCCTACCTGGGAGGAAATGCAAAGTGTGCCGCGGGTTTTTTCCGGGATGAAGACGGTTTCAATGCAATTGCCGTCGGTCATTTTCAGCAGCCATTTGTAGGTGCCGTCGCTGGCGGCTTTTTCCAGGAGAATTTCGGGTAAGGCTATCTCAGCTACTTCTGTAAGTTTTTGGCGTAAGTCCTTGCTTAGATTGGTCATGAGTGAAAAATCTTTCACACCATTGAAGTGAATCCATTTTAATAATTGCTGCGCGCGATAAGGCTTCTCGCCCATCGCGACAAAAAAAGCTTCCATGGCCTTGAGGTCAAGGCCAAGGAGGTTGGTTTTAGCAGTTGTCTCGGTCATTTAGGCGAGTTCGGTTTCTGGAATGTAAGAGGTGATTTCTTCGGGTTTGAAGAAAAACGCGACTTCCTGTTGCGCGGTTTCAGGGCTGTCTGAACCGTGCACGGCGTTGTGGTCGATGCTGTCAGCGAAGTCAGCGCGGATGGTGCCGGGGGCTGCGTCTTTAGGATTGGTAGCGCCCATGATCTGGCGGTTAAGCGCGATGGCGTTATTGCCTTCCAGTACTTGCACTAACACAGGGCCTGAGCTCATAAAGCCAACGAGTGCGCCGAAGAAGGGGCGTTCTTTGTGTACGGCGTAGAATTGCTCTGCTTGGGTTTTGCTAAGGCGCATCATTTTAGCGGCTGCCACGCGTAAGCCGCCTTTTTCAAAACGGGTGATGATTTCGCCGATAACATTTTTGGCCACGGCATCGGGTTTGATGATGGATAAGGTACGTTCTTTCATTATATATACTCCTCCTAATTAACTTATGTAGCCCGGGTGCGTTTTTTGCACCCGGGAATGCGGCTACGTTTCACG
>DAIDIB010000002.1 GCA_027459575.1 Gammaproteobacteria bacterium
ATGGAGCAATCATTATTTCCTGTTTGGAAGCGGGGTCTTTTGGGTTGTTGCCAGCATTCTGATCTTCCGTAAAGTTGGCTGGGTGTTGTTTGGCTTAATCGCCATTAATAGCCTCGCTCTCCTACCTTCGGCGCGACACACTGCAGGCAATACCTATAACCAACCTAATATCATTCTAATTGGTCTTGATTCATTGCGACCTGATTTCACGGGTTTCTATGGCAAGCAAGACATTCATACACCTGCTATCGATGCGTTCTTGAATGAGTCCACTTCATTTAGCCAGGCATATACCCCCCTGGCACGAACATTTCCAGCATGGGTGAGCATTTTAACCGCGCAACACCCCATACATAATGGCGCGCGCAATAATCTTGCTGACGCAACAAACATTGTGACTCAAGAAACTCTCTCTAAACAGTTACAGCACGCGGGTTATTACACGTTATATGCCAGCGATGAAAAGCGCTTCAGCAATATCACGACGGCTTATGGTTTTGATCAGCTCACCGGGCCGAACATGGGTATCAATGATTTTATACTTGGCAGTCTGACAGATTTTCCTGTTAGCAATTTACTCACCAAATTACCCATCGCGAAATTTATCTTGCCCTACACCTTTGCCAATCGCGCAGCTATCATCACTTATCAACCTCATCAAATGATCACACTTATTAACAGTGCGCTGATGCAACGACCGGACAAGCCGTTATTTTTAGCAGTACATTTATGTTTAACACACTGGCCGTACACCTGGGCGAACTCATCAACTAAAAATGACATACAACCACTACAATATCAGCACAGCGTGGAAGCGATAGATAAACAGTTTAGTGAATTACTGGATGTGCTCAAACAGCGTGGCGCGCTGGAAAATAGCATTGTGGTGCTGTTATCTGATCATGGCACGGCGCTTGGATTGCCGCATGATACGTTGTTAGATAAAAAATCTTATCTGGGCAACAAAGCGTATCTCAAAAATGTTTCCGTGAGCAAATTAAGCAGCGCATCGTCAGACAATATTGATTTCAAGCATGACTACACCATTAACACTTCATATGGACAAGGCACCAATGTTGTCAGCCTAAAACAATATCATGTCTTGCTGGCTTTTAATCGTTACGGAGAAAATAAATTTTCTGCGCAACGCATTACAACACCTGTGTCACTGACAGACATCGCGCCAACATTGCTGGCGTTACTTAATTTACCAGCGCTCAAACACAGCGATGGCATATCGCTTGCCGCTTCCTTGCAATATGGCAACGTCTTTCAAAAATCACGCGCGTTTTTTATCGAAACAGGTGACAGTTTAAGTGAAATTGAAACAGATCATATTTTCGTGGAAAAAGTGCTGGCGAAAAAAGTGGGGCTTTATCGGGTAGACCCACAAACGAGTTTATTAACGCTAGATCCTTTGGCAGAAAAAGCGCTTATTAAAAGCAAACAGCGCGCGATTATTTTGGGTGATTGGTTACTAGCGCGTTATCCGGCAAGTACACAGGAAAGATTTGTAGTCGATAACCAAAAAAACATGAGGCTTAAAACAGTCACCGTGCCAGCTTATTATGTACTGGTTAATCTTAAGACTGGGCGCTGGACGATTGGCCTGGATTCTTCTTTTGCCAAAACCGCGCCTATTGCTATTCTTAGCAAAAAATTACACCGATTTTACGGAGATGAAATGTAGCCCGGGTGCGTTTTTTTGCACCCGGGTGCAAAAAAACGCACCCGGGCTACACGTTAATAGCATGGCATGATATTATGCCGACATGTTAAAAACCATTGAAATCGAACCCAAAACCACCGCGACTCATTCCGTCATCTGGCTGCACGGCCTTGGCGCCAGTGGCGATGATTTTGTGCCCATCGTGCCGGAGCTGCACCTACCCAGCAACCTGGCCGTACGGTTTATTTTCCCTCATGCGCCTGTGCGTCCGGTAACAATCAACGCCGGTTATGAAATGCGCGCCTGGTACGATATTATTGGCATTCAACTTGACTCCATCATCGACCGCAAAGGTATAGAGCAATCCCTCACGCTGATCGAAGAACTAATACAAGGTGAAATCAATCGCGGCATTCCCGCCAACCATATTATTCTCGCCGGTTTTTCACAAGGTGCGGTGATGGCGCTCACTGTTGGCTTGCGACGCACTACACCATTGGCTGGCATCATTGCGCTATCGGGTTATTTTCCACTGGCGGACGAAACATTGAAATTGGCAAATCCCAACCGAGCCGCACCTATTTTCTTTGCGCATGGCGCGCAAGATATCATAGTGCCTTTCCCCTTAGGTAAGATGTCTTACATGATTTTGAAAGAGGCGCATTTCAAAGTCGACTGGCATGCGTACCCAATGGGACATGCGGTGTGTGGAGAAGAGATTCAAGATATTGGGCAGTGGATCGAGAAAACACTGTCATCTTGAACGAGGCTGTCATCCCCGCGAAGGCGGGGACCCATTTCAAGCGGAGAACCGTTGCATAGGTCCCCGCCTTCGCGGGGATGACAGATGCGCGGGGATGACAGATGCGCATCAACCAAAAATAAACGTAAAACCGCCCGAGAACAGATCCAAATTACCCGTCTGATTATTACCCTGCGCACGTTGCCATTGAACCACCAACTGCAACGCTGGAATCATGGAATAATCCGCGCCCAAACCATAATACAAGCCTGTAGCGCTATGGTTAGAACTGCTAACACCCAGTCCAATCGCTAACGGAGTATTATCCACACTCGTTTTAGCGTTAACACGTGCGATACCCAGCTTTGCGAATAATTCAAACGGTGAATTGGCGACGGGTAGAATACCTTTGCCAGCTATGTCGTAGGAATAGTTTTTGACTGTTGCCGCCTTGGTACTGCCAGACTTAATACTGGTATTCGCATAGCGGGTATAACCAACTTCCGTAGCAAAGAATGGCATAAACTTATAACCAAGATTACCATTACCGCCTATGCCAGAAGAACTAATCGACCCTGGGTAATTGGTATTCGAAGAGTGTGACGAGCCGACATTGCCTTCCAGATACCAGCCATACGGCAACGACATTCCACCACCCGCAAATGATGACAGATCCGCGAAAGCTGCTGAGGCCACGCATAAGAGGACAGCGCCGCTCAGTTTTGCCAGTAATTTCTTTCCTTGCATGACCATTCTCCATGTTTAGATTGCAATTAGTGTAATAGATATGCAGGCCGGATGAAATGTTTTTTATTTCATCCGGGGTCGGAGCGGGTATAATAGCCTTTATGATCGATGACAGGGAACAAAATAAGCTGCTGTTGAAGGCGGGAATTATCGCTCCCATCCTTTATGTCGTCTTGTACTCACTCGATAATGTTTGTACTTATCTGCATAACAACAATATTGAAAAAGTCTGCCAGCTTTATACCTATAATGACGTGGCCAATACTATTCTGACATTCGGCAACAACCTCACTGATACCATCATGCCGATACTCTTTATGCCTTTCCTGTTGCTGACAATCATCATCAATACACTCATGCTGCGACCACAACCGTTTTTACCTCGCAATGGTCGTTTATTCAGGATATTTTCAGGTGCCTACATCGGATTAGGCGTGATTTTTTCTATTATCAGTCTCGCGACAACTGGCGTGATTATTTACATGGCGATTGTTTTTGGCGAGTTCTGGATTAAATCGTCACCAACCCATCCTATCAATATGGAAGTGGTGGCGATAACCGATGCGGCGGTCAGTATCGGCATCTGTCTTTTTGCCCTGGTGCCACTGCTGGCTATTTTACCGTATCGCGTTATCTACAAAGAATACGATGCATACCTCAATACGTACCATCGCAAAGACACCAAAAATTCATTTAGAACAGGCATATTAATCGCTATTCTGCTGATTTGTCTGGATGTTTTTTTGCACCAGCCTGGTTAATGTCATTTTGCTGTAACAAAGCAATGTCCGCGACTTGTAAGAATAACTTGCGTAATTCTTTTAATAAACGAATACGATTGGTTTGTCGCGCTTTATCGTCAGTCATGACCATGACATGATCAAAAAAGCTGTCAACCGATTGGCGTAGATCGGCAAGCTTGATTAAATTGTCTTTGTAGTCTGATGTTACCTGCAGTGATTTATGCTTTTCCGCCAACTTTTGCGCGAGCATTTTTTCTGCTTCATGCTCAAATAATGTTTCATCCACTTTGCCATCTTGCACGTCGGCGGTTTTTAAAATATTACTGACACGTTTGTTGGCGGCGCTTAGCGCTTCCGCTTCGCTTAATTGCTTGAAGGCTTGCACTGCCTTGATGCGCTTATCCACATCGTATAAATCAGCAGACTGCACCGCGTTGACCGCGGCAAAAATATCCGCGGCGAATCCTTTTTCCTGATACCAGGCACGCAGACGTTCATTGATAAATTCCAGCACTTGTTCAACGGTGTTGGGATTTTCCAGTTTGACCGTGTAATTTTTCTCTGCCTGTTTTAACACATCACGCAAATCAAGATTAATTTGATTTTCGATCAAATAACGCAACACGCCAATCGCCGCGCGACGCAAGCCATACGGGTCTTTGTCGCCTGTTGGGATTTGGTTAATACTGAAAGCACCAACAAGGGAATCGATACGATCTGCAAGCGCAAGCGAGATTGATACTAATGCTTTTTTATCCGGCAAGGATTCGCCGGCAAAACTTGGCACATATTGATCACGAATAGCATGAGCAATTTCGACATTTTCTCCTTCATGCTCGGCATAATAACAACCCATCACACCTTGTAGTTCCGGAAATTCGCCGACCATGTTACTCGTCAAATCAGCTTTGGCTAGCATACCCGCGCGTTTTGCCAACTCTACTTTAGCGCCGCCATCTATTTTTTCCATGATATAGCCAGCGAGCTTGCTGATGCGCTCGGTCTTGTCATATAGCGTGCCGAGTTTGGCCTGATAAACCACATGTTTTAATCTTTCAACGCGCTGTTCCAATTTTTCATGTTTATCTGTCTTATAGAAAAACGCCGCGTCAGACAAACGCGCGCGCAACACGCGTTCGTTGCCATGAATGACACGATCAACATTGTTGCTATCAATATTTGAAACCGCCACAAAACCCGGCAGCAAGCGATTGCTATCATCGGTCACGGGAAAATATCGTTGATGATCTTGCATGGCGGAAATGAGTACTTCCTGCGGTACTTGTAAAAACAACTCATCGAAATGGCCGCAAAGTGCGACGGGCCATTCAACAAGACTGGTGACTTCGTCCAGCAATTCATGATTGATAATCACGCGGGAACTTGCGCCGTACTTCTTCTTCACGGCAGCGTTAGCGCTATCACGCACCACATCGCGGCGTCCATCAAAATCCGCTAACACGTGTGCTTTCTCTAATTGCTTCTCATAGTCTTTAGCAGATTTAATGCTAACCTCACCCGTGGAATGAAAACGATGGCCACGCGTCACACGCCCTACTGTGTGACCCAAAATTTCCGCTTCAATAACATCTTTGCCATACAACATGATTACCGAATGTACAGGACGCACAAATTCCGTTTCACTAGCGCCCCAGCGCATACGCTTTGCGACGGGCAGCGCAAGCAATGACTGATTCACGATAGCCGGCAACAACTCCTCAACGGTTTTGCCTTGTGTTTTTTGCTTGTATCCCATCCACTCACCTTGCGGTGTTTTAATTTTCTGTAATTCATCAGGTGTGACGCCGCATGATTTGGCGAAACCGATACAAGCGGGTGTGGGTTTACCGTTTGCATCAAACGCAGCAGCCAATGCTGGGCCTTTGCGCTCAATTTCCTGATTCGGTTGTGTCGCGTCTAAATCACTGACCAGCACGGCAAGTCTTCGCGGCGTAGCAAAAAACTTCGCGTCCTTAAATTTCAAATCCGCTTTTTGCAAGCGATCAATCATTTGCTGACGAAATGTCTCGCCTAATTTCTTCAAAGATTTAGGTGGCAATTCCTCGGTGTGTATCTCAACCAGAAAATCGTCGCGCTTCATGATTTATTCTCTTTTAATAATGGGAAGCCAAGGGCTTCACGAGCATCGAAATAACTTTGCGCCACGGCTTTAGCCAAACGGCGAATTTTTAAAATGTATTGTTGGCGCTCTGTCACGGATATGGCCCGACGCGCGTCGAGCAAGTTAAATGTGTGTGAGGCTTTCAACACCATTTCATACGCGGGCAGCGGCAGTTTCAAATCGATAAGACGCTGACTATCTTTTTCGTAGGTATCAAATTGCTTGAATAAGGTATCAACATCCGCCGCTTCAAAATTATATTTAGACATTTCCACTTCGGTCTGATGACACACATCGCCGTAAGTGACGGTACCTTGCGGGCCTTTGCTCCATACTAAATCATAAATATTGTCTACACCTTGTAATGCCATGGCGAGGCGCTCTAAACCATAAGTTATCTCGCCGGTCACTGGCTTGCACTCCAGACCACCGACTTGTTGAAAATACGTAAACTGTGTTACTTCCATGCCATTCAGCCAGACTTCCCAACCTAATCCCCACGCACCCAAGGTAGGCGATTCCCAATTATCTTCCACGAAGCGCACATCATCGACGAGCGGATCCACACCCAGATAACGCAGGGAGTCCAGATACAAATCCTGTATATCCATTGGTGACGGCTTCAATACCACCTGAAATTGATGGTGACGCTGCACGCGGTTAGGATTTTCGCCATAGCGACCATCGGTGGGACGGCGACTCGGCTGCACATAGGCGGCGCGCCAAGGCTCAGGGCCGATAGCACCCAGAAAACTACCCGTATGAAAGGTACCCGCGCCCACTTCCATATCCACTGGCTGCATAATCACGCAACCCAGCTCACCCCAGAATGCCTGCAAGGCGGCAATCAAGCCCTGAAAAGTGCTGGCATCTACATTTTTATTGGTTTTCGTCATGTTAGAATTCATAAATTGTTCAAGATGAGGCATTATAACAGTAGTTATTGTTTATGGGCTACAACAAGGACTGTCATCCCCGCCTGCGCGGGGATGACAGGCCAATTAACCAACAAATAATGGAATTTATATGGTAAAAGCATTTCCAACTGAATCATTACCTGATTTTAAAAAAATCAATCCAGAAAAAATCGAGCCGTCGATAAAAGCTATTCTCGATAACCACCGAAAAAAAATAGCTGCTTTATTAGTACAGCCAAAGCCCTTCACCTGGGACAACCTGATGCAACCCCTGGAAGACATGAGCGATGAGTTGAGCAAAGCATGGTCGCCGATCGGTCATCTACATAACGTGGCGCAGAATGACGCTTTGCGTAAAGCCTACAATGCGACCTTGCCAGTTATTATCGCCTATCAAACTGAACTGTCGCAAAATGAAAGTTTGTATAAAGCGATTGCTTCGATCGCGGAAAGTGACGCGTTTGTCAAATTAAGCGACGCGCAACGCAAAACGATTGAGCATGAGTTACGCGATTACAAATTAGCGGGCATTCATTTACCCGAGGATAAAAAAGCCAAAGTGGCTGCGCTGGAGCTGGAGCTTAGCGAGCTGACGACTAAATTTTCTGAAAATGTACTCGATGCCACTAATGCCTGGACGCTGCATTTAACTGACGCGCATCAACTGGATGGGTTACCACCGCAAGCGTTTCAACTTTCTGAAGACAATGCCAAACAGCGTAAACTCGAAGGTTATGTGCTGACATTGGAATATCCTTCTTACTCCAGCGCCATTCAATATTTGAAAAATAGAGAGTTGCGTAAACAAATTTATGAAGCCTATACCACACGCGCGTCGGAAATTGGCCCTTATGCAGGCAAATGGGACAATACAAATGTCATGGATAATATTCTGCGCGTGCGCCACGAACTGGCGCAGTTAATCGGTTACAAAAATTTTGCTGATTATTCACTCGTGCCTAAAATGGCGAAAAACCCCGATGATGTGCTGCATTTTTTAAAGGATCTGCTAAAACGCAGCAAACCTTTAGCGCAACAGGAAATCGCGGAAGTGGCGGAGCTCGCCAAAAAACTGGATGGCATTGCCAAGCTGGAATCGTGGGACGTGCCATATTATTCAGAAAAACTGCAAGAATCCAAGTTTAAATTTACACAAGAAGAATTGAGACCCTATTTTCCCATCGACAAAGTGCTAACGGGATTGTTCCAGCTGGTGCAAACCTTGTTTGGCATTACGGTGCGTGAAGAAAAAAATGTCGCCGCCTGGCATCCAGATACACGCTTCTTTTCGCTGCACGATGAGAGTGACGGATTGCGCGCTGGATTTTACACGGATCTTTACGCGCGGCCGAACAAAAACAGTGGTGCGTGGATGGATGATTGCCTGGATAGACGGATGGTGAATGGTCAACTGCAGTTACCTGTTGCATATCTTAACTGCAACTTCATGCCACCGGTTGGTAACCAACCCGCGCTCTTAACACATGATGATGTGTTAACACTGTTTCATGAATTCGGTCATTGCCTGCATCACATGTTAACCAAGGTTGATCAGGCAAGTGTGGCGGGCATTCATGGCGTGGCGTGGGACGCGGTAGAGTTCCCCAGTCAGTTTATGGAAAATTTCTGCTGGGAAAAAGAAACACTGGCATTAATCGCGGCGCATTATCAAACCGGCGCGCCACTGCCTGATGAGTTATTCCGGAAGATGCTGGACGCTAAACATTTTCAAACCGGCATGCAAATGGTGCGACAACTGGAATTTGCCTTGTTTGATTTTCGCTTGCATTATGAGTATGACCCGGCGAAAAAATCCCAGCCACAAGAAATGCTGAATGAAGTACGCAAGCATACCGCGTTGCTAGACGTGCCAGCATTCAATCGTTTCCAGCACAGCTTCTCGCATATTTTCGCGGGCGGTTACGCGGCGGGATATTACAGTTACAAATGGGCGGAAGTGCTGTCAGCGGATGCTTACGCTCAATTTGAAGAACGCGGCATTTTGGACAAAGCAACCGGACGCTCGTTCATGAAAAATATTCTGGAAGTAGGCGGCGCGCGTGAACCAATGTATTCGTTTATCGCTTTTCGTGGCCGAGAGCCGAGTATTGATGCGTTGTTGCGGCATAGTGGGATTTCGTGATCGCACGCGCTCCCTAGTTCGTCGTCCCGGCGCAAGCCGGGATCCAGCCGTACTCCCCGGTTTTCATTTGCCTGGATCCCGGCTTACGCCAGGACGACGAACAATTCCGGCTACGCCAAGAGTTTTTTCCATCACCCTAAACGCTACTTCTATCTTGCCCCACTCCGATTCAGGCTGGAATAAAGTCGGCGGCCTTAACCTGTCATCTCTTAAGTGATTATAATCCCGTTTTTTTAGTTCCACACGAAGCTGCTCCAGCTGTTCTGGTGTTTGCAGGCAATAAATAATAGATGCCACACTTTCAGCACCATGACATTTCATACGCGTAACTATTGTTTTCATTAAAGAATCATTTAATTCCTGTTCTTCGCCCATTAACCCGCGACATAATCGTTGAAATGTCTCGTCATCAAATTCCATGGTGACAAAATCAATCCAGGATTTATCTCGCCTCTCCGCTACTTCATCTTTAACTTTAGGATGCGCAAGAAATTGCTCGTAAGCAGATTGAAAATCTTTAAAATCTAATTGATTATTAAATAATGTGCTCAATGCAAATGGCACACTCTTTATATTTGAATCCGCAACAAGACAACCAATATAAAACTTGGCAAACGCCAATGCGTTTATAGGTAAGCCTTTGGGTAACACTTCTAAATATTTAGCTGTAAGAAAAGCAACCTGGAACATTGACTTAACCTGAAATAGATAGCGCATATGGGCCATTTTTAATATTTCGCAAAGGTGCTCATCATATTCACGCGAAAAACCAAAAGGGTAGACAATTCCAGCTCTATTAAGATTTTTAACGACAAAATAGAGCAGCCAGTCCTCGCTTAATGATTTTGGCGCTTGTCTTAATCCCAGATATTCCGCTTTCAACGATCTATCACTGCCATCAATAGTTGGGAGTGATAGTATAGCTAACGCTTCTTGATGGTATATTGCTTCTCTCTTAGGGGATTTTTCGCTCGCCTCTCTTTGCCGGTAAGCAAGCTCAAGCACTTTCTGCTGTGCATGTTTGATAACTTCCTCCATGTGGCCTTTAGAGAGATACTCGCCAGTTTTGTGACGCAGATAATGCAAAAATAATTCGATATGACGCGCTGTCGGCGCCTGCTGGATCCGATCTTTTATAAACTCAATGGTTATATTTTCCAAATCCAGCGTCGCTATTACATAATCAGCAATATGCAAATCTTTAGAGCGCCACAGCATTTCATGCAGAGCCAGACGTGTTTGCTTATCGCAGTATTTTTTAATAATGGCAGCTACTTCATGTGGATTAAAAGGTATTACTTCATATTCTATCTTTTTTAAAAAATCTTTTTCCAATTCCATCAATTGCTTTAATTTATAATTAAGCGGATTAGTCTTTAAAAAATCCGTAGCCCATACAGACCACTCTTCGTAGCTACGCCAGGCCAGCATATAAGCGGCTACAACTAAATTTTCTATGTTGTCCAGACTGCAGACTTCTGCTTTTGATAGACGCTTAAATCGTTTTTCTAAAATAAATATTAAAATGAAAACGGCGCCATACGGTAAGGATTCTTTTAGTGAATCCCTGATCCACTCATCAATAGCTTCAAGTCGTCCTTCTACTAATTTACGTTCTTGTTCATTGATGGCAGAACCCAAGCCCTCCTTACAGGACGTATACATTTTTAAAATGATAGATAGATACCACTGCATACCAATCTCTTAGCCAAGTCTTTGTGTGTTTGAGTTTTTTCTTGTTATGCGTTGATTATAGCTAAAAATACTTAAGAGAGTCTTATTCATCACGAATTTATTCGATTAGCTAGTTAGCTTGGCGCCTAGCTTGACAGACTCTTCATAATTCTTTAAGGCATTGGCGCCCTCTTTAAGCATCTTGATGATTTTGTTGTAACAGGCGGTGGTAGACGAGTCTCGCACTCCGCTGGTGGGAAGCCAGTGCGTTGGAAACCAGCCAGTTGAGAACCAGCCTTTTTCTTTACTGGAGGAATCATCATTATTTTCTGGCACACTTAATTCATGACACACTTTTTCTGTTATCTCGACATATTTCCGTATCAATTGTGCTTCTGACTTTAAAGCATCACAAATAATATTAAATACCTTGGCCGCATGCGCAGGCACCTTGTGGCCAATCTCATCAATCATCACTCCACCGCCGTTGTGAAGTACAAATTTAAACGTTTTTATCTTATCTCTTACCTCGTTCAAAATGTTTTTTAATTTATATTCGAGCATGATTTGCAACGTTGCCAGATAATTTTTAGCGTGTGATTTATCTCCTCTACCTAGGCACATCTGAAATGATTCGCCTATCTTGCTACTCACTTCAGGCATATGAAACTCATTTTTTAAAAACAAACCCAGCATTTTGTGATTTCCAAAAAATGCCGCGTTGCCCGCATGACGGCTTTCTCGCACTTCATCCAGATAATCGCTTGCACGTATCGCTTCAAGCAAGCGTTGAAACGCGCGTTCTTCTATTGGCTTATCAGCAGGAAAAAATCCCATTGCCGAGAGCGCGCGCTCAGCAACAAATTCGGCTTTATCATCCCGCTCTTTCATAATATTTTCCAGGAGCAATAACAATCGGCTATTGTCAGGATTATTCAAAACAGACAGATTTTCCGTGAGCCATATTAGAACGAACCAATGATTCGCATGCGAAGTCATGTCAAACTTAAGAATAATTTCCGCCGCTGCCCGGTGCAGGCTTATTAGCAGCGCGATGAGAAATACGGGTTCAAATGTATTTTCACTTTCTGATACCGATTCAGAATCCTCAGCTGACTCATCTGCTTCTGAACTTTCACTATCTGATTCACGTGAAGAAGCCATTGCTCTACCTTCAGGTAATAACCAGCTATAAATTATATCAGAGAATAAAACGAATAAAGAGATCTGCACCCCCTTTACAAAGTCTGGCATCGGCTCATAATAACCCTAATGAACAATACACAACGACACCCTCGCGTACTGCCCTTTCTGTTTTTAACAGAAATGTGGGAACGATTTGGCTTTTATGTTGTTCAAGGGTTACTCGTTCTGTATATGACCCAGCATTTTGGCTGGTCGGATAGTGATAGCTATACCATTTTGGGGATCTTCACCGCGCTGGCTTATATCTCACCGCTGGTTGGTGGTTTTTTGGCCAGTCGCTTGCTGGGTTATAAGACCTCTATTCTATGGGGTGGTGGGTTTCTCATTTTGGGTTATGCCATGTTGGCGCTGCCTTATCCCAAGGGGTTGTATCCCGCGCTGGCTACCATTGTGATCGGCACAGGGTTATTCAAACCCAATATCTCCAGCATTCTCGGCACGCAATACGAACATCATGACCCGCGACGAGATTCAGGTTTCACTATTTTTTACATCGGCATTAACACGGGTATTTTATTATCAGGTTTATGCTCTGGTTACATTAAGGATTTTTTTGGCTGGTATATGAGCTTCATCCTCGCGAGCTTAGGATTAGTCATTGGCGTGATGGTGTTTCTCTATGGCAGTCGTTATCTCATCAAGCACCCCGCGATTGAACTTAAATCAACGACTAAATTTAAAATCCGCTTATTGTTTTATTGCTTCGTCGCCATCATCGGGCTAAATGCGTTATTTAGAGTGCACGCCTTGGCTGACTGGTTGTTGCCGGTGGTCGGCGTCATTCTCGTTATTTACATGGTTGTGCTAACCTTGCAGCAAGATGAAGAATATCGCAAAAACATGCTGATTCTAAATATCTTAAATATTTTTTCCGCCATTTTCTGGACGCTGTATTTTCAGCAATTTTATTCCTTTAATTTATTCATTTCCCGCTTGGTGGATAAAACCCTATTTGGCATTCCACTTTCTACTACCGTATTTTATGCAGCACAAAGCAGCTTCATTATTATACTCGGCCCGCTATTCGCCATTGCTTGGGAGCGGCTCGCGATCAGTGACAAAAACCCCTCGCCGATCACTAAATTCATGCTGGCGATTTTCTTCACGGCGCTTGCTTGTGCCGTACTCGCTATCAGCACACAGATATTAGATAGCAGCGGCCAAGTCAGCCCCTTCTGGATTTTCTTCTCTTACTTTTTATTATCCATAGCTGAATTATTGCTCTCGCCAGTTGGCTTATCAGCAGTGACTCTACTTGCACCCCCACATCTCATCGGACTAATGATGGGCGTCTGGTTTGTATCGCTGGGTTTTGGCGGGATTTTTGGCGGCTGGATCGCCAAACTCTCCAGCATTCCAGAAAACGTGGCACTAACCAACTTGGACAAATTAGCTATTTACCAACAAGCTTTCTGGGATTATACCTGGATTGCTGTTGCGGTTTTCGTCATTTTGTTCTTTATTCGAGCTGCTTTGCGAAATACCT
Organism: Gammaproteobacteria bacterium; assembly: GCA_027459575.1. Classification (GTDB taxonomy): domain Bacteria; phylum Pseudomonadota; class Gammaproteobacteria; order DSM-16500; family DSM-16500; genus Aquicella. The sequence goes on from DAIDIB010000002.1 coordinate 13,450, forward strand.
TGATGCGCTAGTGTTGCCAGTCTATTCGTGAACGGTAACAACGGCCCGGTAGGTCTGTTTTTTTCTCGCTGCGCTGCGAAAAAAGAACAGAGCCTCCCGGTCCGCCGCTCACTTCCGAGACTTGATAACCTTCAGCGCTTCTTTCGAGTGAGCACGAATAGACTGGAATAGAGTGAATGACATTCATCGATGATTTAAGTATGATATGCCCAAATTTTCCGGGAGTAACAAAATGGGTGTCTACGGCTTAAATGAAATCAGAGGTGGCATGAAATTACTCATCGACAACGATCCCTGCATCGTCGTTGATAACGAATTTGTCAAACCCGGCAAAGGCCAAGCATTTAACCGCCTGCGATACCGCAACTTGAAAACTGGCCGCGTCATCGAACGCACTTACAAATCAGGTGATAGCATCCCCTCCGCCGATGTAGTCGAAGTCGACGCACAGTTCCTATATAACGACGGCAATGAATGGCATTTCATGGCGACAGAAACCTTCGAACAATACGCCGTGCATGAAACCGAAGTAACTGATGCCAAAATCTGGCTCAAAGAACAATGCGATTGCAAAATCACGCTCTGGAATGGCTCGCCCATTTTAATTGTACCGCCTGTCTTCATTCAACTAAGAGTGGTGGAAACTGACCCGGGTCTAAAAGGTGACACCGCCGGTACCGGCGGCAAGCCAGCCAAACTCGAAAGCGGCGCGACAGTTCGCGTACCGTTATTTGTGCAAGAAGGTGAGGTAATTAAAGTTGACACTCGCACCGGCGAATATGTCTCTCGCGTCAAAGAATAACTGGCAGCCTTCCGCGAGCTTTGACAACTTAAAACTGCGCGCGAAGTTATTCACCAAAATTCGGGAATTTTTTTCTTCGCGCGACGTGCTGGAAGTGGATACGCCACTTATGTGTCAAACATCTGTCACAGATACCTGCATACAAAGCATTCCCGCGCTGTTTCAAGCGCATCCTAAAGAAGCTGAACAACGTTACTACTTACAAACATCGCCCGAATACGCCATGAAACGTCTGCTCGCTGCCGGTAGCGGCGCAATTTTTCAAATCTGCAAGGCATTCAGGCAAGGTGAAACGGGGCGCATGCATAATCCTGAATTTAGTATGCTGGAATGGTACCGCCCGGGTTTTGATCATCACGCACTGATGGATGAAATGGATGAGTTGTTGCAACTAATACTCAAAGTGGCGCCCGCCGAACGTAAAACGTATCAGGAAATTTTTCAGGAATTTTTACAGCTTGATCCACACACCGCATCACTGAATGAACTGGCTGCTTGCGCGCGACAACACAAACTTGACGTTCAAACCACTGTTACCGATAAAGATGTATGGCTGCAATTATTAATGTCAGAGTATATTGAGCCGCACATTGGCAAGGAACGGCCGATTTTTATTTATGATTTTCCCGCATCACAAGCTGCTCTCGCCCGCATCAAACATGGTACACCCGCTACCGCCTCGCGCTTTGAAGTGTACATGCATGGCGTGGAACTGGCGAATGGCTTTCATGAGTTACAAAACGCAGCGGAACAGCGTAAGCGTTTTGAAAAAAATTGCGCAGAGCGCAAGCAGGAAAATTTAACTACGATGCAAATTGATGAGTTATTCTTAGCCGCTTTGGAACACGGGCTACCGGACTGCGCTGGCGTGGCGCTAGGATTGGATCGTTTAGTGATGATTGCCGCCCGCAGTCAAGCTATCGCTGAAGTATTAAGTTTCGATTTTAGCCGCGTGTAGCCCGGATGAGCGCTTTTCTCATCCGGGGAGCGATGCCCCGTTTAACACTAGTTCCCCGGATGAAAAAAGCATTCATCCGGGCTACGTCATTGATTTATATACTCAAAATATAATACCTCCCCCTTAAGGCTCTATTAAGCCAATTCTGTTAAAATTACCCACCCCTAAAGATAAATAAATGAAACGATGAGGTGGTTATGAGCGCTCCAAGATTTGAGGGCTTTAAGCTTGATTCAACTGGTACACGTCTTGAAATTGAAACATCAATTAAAATCGACTCCAGGACTCTGGCTAATAATTTAAAATCCGCCCTTGATTCCGGAAAAATTACCTCTCTGGACTTATCTCATTTTCATTTACCAGTTAAATCAGATAACGAAAACGAAGCTGGCGCCTACATGGATATACAGGATCTCTTGCTTGGTGTCGTTACTGACTATCTTAAGAAGGACGCATGCAAGCTTACAACACTCTCTCTTGATGGCTGGACACTACCAGGGTTATTAAATGGTAAAAAGGGAGAATTTCACAAGAGTAATCAAAGAAACTTTGTGCTTGAGAGGCTTGGCAAAGCCATTAGAAATAACTCATCTTTAATTTCGTTATCGCTTTCAGGTTGTGAACTTAATTATTACAACATTAAAACATTCTTTATTGCTTTATTCGCAAGCACTAGATTCTTAATAGACTCAAATGGAATAAACAAAGACAAATCGGCATTATCGTTGATTGATCTGTCTGTTAATTTACCTGCCGATCTTTCAGCAAAAGAGTCTGACAAATTAATAAAACTGCATGATGCTGCTGTACAGACCGGCATTAACGTTCAATGGGAATTTACTCAGGCAAAAACACAGAAAGAAGTTAAAGTTGCGGTGAAACCAAAATCAGGCGAAAAATCGGAAAGGAAAGAACCGGTAAGACGTGAACGCGATGGCGGAGAAAACGTTGATGCCGTTGCTCCTCAGCAGGTATTTAGCCCCACGACAAGCGATTCTGGTAGCTCTATAGTAGGGAGCTACTCTCAATATGAGGCACCATCAGAAAGTTATCTTCAATCACTTAAAGATACTTTCAGTTTCCTCTGGGCTATCAACTGGCAATATGTAGGAACTGTTTTTCTCGGCGGCTTTGGCGGTTTGGCCGCTGGTGCATTTGTTGGTCTTATTCCATGGGCTTTGATAGGCGCCTTGGGACACTTTGGTACTTTTGCCGCAGGTACGACGATCCTTGGACTTTCAGTGCCCGTTTTTGGCTGGGCTCTGCTTGGCGCTGTTGCGGCGGTAGGCCTGCTGGCCGGGATTGGTTATGGGATTTATAAAGTTGTGCAGGAATACAGAGAAGATGTTGCGAGATCGCAGCCGGTAGAACCACCATTTGTACGACCGCAAGCTGTACAAGAAGCGCCGAAGGACTCTGCGAGTGTAGCAATCGCACCATCACCCTCTATTTTACAAATACCTGGCGCATCTCCAAAGAGATCCACACCACCCACATTCGGCAGGTTTCGTCCCTATGCAACATCAACACCTGAATCGAGCCCAAATCATTCTGACAGTTCCAGCCCTGACAGTAGCCCAACGCAAGCCGGTTTCTTTGCTCCAGGCAAATCACCCAGTGATAATGAAGACGAAGCCGATACTGGAGCAGGGATAGGATGGCCGTTACACAAAAAAAAGCAATAGATAAGTTTGTAATATTAACACTTGCTTTTGTGCCAAAATAATGTTCAGATAGGTGCTTACAATTTAAGATTTCATCTCCACCTCCCTGATTGTCATGCTTAATCAATCTAACTAGTTGGCGATGAACGAAATTTATCAACGCCAACCGATTAGGTTCATTCCTCGAGAATGCAATACCTACTGGTTTGCATACATTCGAGGAAATAAAAAGTGTCATTCAATAATTTAAATTTGCACCCAAACGTAGCAAAAGGGATTGCAGCCTGCGGTTACACCAAACCAACCCCCGTACAAAGCAAGGCTATTCCGGAAATTTTACAGGGCAGAGACGTGGTTGCTAGCGCGCAAACCGGTACCGGCAAAACCGCCGCGTTTGTACTGCCAGCCTTACATTATCTTAACTCTCAACCACACACCAAACAGACTCGTATTCTGATATTAACGCCAACTCGCGAATTAGCGGCGCAAATTACCAAAGCAGCCAGTCTGTACGGCAAGTTTTCACGTTACAACATTATCAGCCTGGTCGGCGGCATGTCGTATCATCATCAAATTAAAGATTTGCAACGCGGCGCGGATATTATTGTCGCGACACCTGGCAGATTGCTTGATCATATCGAACAACGTCGAGTAAATTTATCTAACATTGAAATGCTTATTCTTGATGAGGCAGATCGCATGTTAGACATGGGCTTTATTGAGGACGTGGAATATATTGCCAAACTGACACCCGGCAAACGACAAACCCTATTGTTTAGCGCAACAGTTGACAAGAAACTAGCGACAACCATACGACATTTACTTAAAGATCCTGTACGTATCGATCTTTCCGATAAGAAAATGACCGCACCCGACATCAAACAGGAATTATATAAAATCAACAATCCGCATCACAAACAACGTGTGCTGAAACAATTTCTCAACGATTCCAATATTTATAAAGCCATTATTTTCTCCGCGACTAAAATCAACGCAGAGCGACTGGCTGATCAGTTACAAAATGAAGGATTTAACGCGGGCGCACTGCATGGTGATTTACGGCAAAATGTGCGTAACCGCACGATTGAAGAATTACGCCGTGGCAAAATCCAGTATCTCGTCGCTACCGACGTTGCCGCACGCGGCATTGATATTAGTGACATTACTCATGTTATCAATTACGACTTCCCGAAATTTAGCGAAGATTACGTGCATCGCATCGGCCGTACTGGTCGCGCCGGTAAAACGGGTACCGCTATTTCATTTGTACTGCCAACTGACCTGCGCCATGTACAGGGTGTGGAAAAATATATTGGTCAGCGTTTACAGCTGTTACAACTCAATGCTTCCGGTGAAGCCACTCAAGTGGTAGAAGATGCGCCGCGCGTGGTGCCTTTTGAGCGCAAGCGTGATGATTTCCACAAGAGAAAAAATCGCTCTGGTGACGCACCACGTGGTAAACGTCGTGATGACAACAGCCATTTTGTGCGCGATGATAATCGCAACGATAAACCAAAGAAAAAACGCTTTGGTGGCGATAGACCATTTGACAAATCAAACCGTCCTGAGCGCGATGAACGTCGTAGCAACGATACTCCTCGTAGTGAACGGTTTGCCAAAAAGCGCTTTGACGCTGACGCACCTCGCGGCGACGAGCCAAAAAGAAAACGCTTTGGCGCTGACAAGCCATTTGCAAAATCCAGTCGCGGCTCACAGGGTGAAGGCCGCTCACGCGGTGAAGGCCGCGGCGCACGCCCGTCAACAGGTAGTGGGCGTAACTGGGCGGGAAAAGCTAAACGTAATGATAGAAGAGCGTAATACATTAACCTAACTGGATCCCGCGCAAAAAATCGCGCGGGATGACCATATCAAAAGGAGAAATCGCTCATGAAAAAAATGTCTGCTGTATTTCTGGCTTTATTTGCTGTCAACGCAAGCGCGGCAAACAAGCTTCCCACTGATCTCATGTATTTAGACAAACCAATTGACGCCTTATGTTTTTCCGCCGCTGAAAAAAGCGATACGATCGACCTTAGAGATTGTGGTTATTTAAAAGAGAAATATACAGTCAAGGGTCAAAATGCAGACCTTTTGAAAAAAGGCTATACTGGATATAACTGGCAAGACAACAGAGAAGCCTCTTTTCAACCACAAGGTTATAGCTATTACAAAGCCTTTGACGCTGGCAACAAGCAATTCTGGATTTACAGCATTAACGGCACTGGTGGTTCAGGTGATTTTACCGCTATTCAATCTGTTAAACGAACTGATCCTGATACTCTGGCAACCAAAGTTATCATTAGCGGCGATCGTTGCAACGGCGGCATTCAGGATGTCAGCGAAAAAGGCCGTCAACTAATATTCAGTGCCAACCTTACAGCTTTTGACTTGCTCCCGCTCGCCGACAGCAACCCGCATAATTTAAAAGCTTACGATGATCTGGCAGCTTGCGCAGTTTGCTGTACAGCCAAAGCATTTTATGAAATTGGCAGCGATGAAAAGCTTAATTTTAAATATGTTGAGCTGGATAAAGTAACCAAAACAGAAGAAATGTCTACGCAAGGAACTCATCAGGCCTGCTTTAATAAGCTGTTTGCTTCTTATGTTAAGAAAGGTGAAACAAAGCTGAATGAGACGAAGTTGAAGAAATTTGTTAATGAGTTTAATGCGACGTGTGTTAAGTAACACCCTGGATCCCGGCGAAGTTTAGCCCGGAATGTTTTAATCCGGGGCAGGGACGAGATACTTTAATAATGAGGACGTAATGTCTCTGAATCTGATTCTGATGACAATAAACGATTGACACTTTCAATCATTAGCCCTAACGAATCGCTTTTATTGATTATCTGTAATATTTGTCTGCTTTTTAAACCAGTCTCACGCGAAAATATCGTGCGACTTTGAGCATCAGTAGCTTTAGAATAATCAGCAGCAATTTTTTTCAGCGATACCAGGAACTCTTGTGGTTCTATCGCACCACGATATGCTTTTTCTAACAACTCCCTTAATCCAGGTATTCTCTCACTGATGTTATCCGATAGTTTCAAGACAAATGCGGATAGTTGTGAGCTCATATATGCATTTACCAGACCATCTGCTAACTGGGATAAGGACTTCTGTACAACTGGTTCAGATGAACTATTAACTGCGGATTTTAACACGTCTATAATAGAAGCGTTGGGATCAGGATCGTTGCGTGAATACAAAGCCAGCAATTCTTTCATATCGGCCATTAGATTATCTAGCGAATCGCCTTTTTTGAGACAATTTTGTATTACCTTCAACACTACCTGTTTGATAATCTGATCAAGTTCACCCATCAACGAAGATTGTTTATATTCAGGATTTGCTATCTCTTTAAATATTAATGTAGTCATAAGCAGCTTGTTGAGATGCAGTAAATTAATACTGTCAGGATTTGAGTCATTAATGCTCGATACTAAATTGCGCATATGGACTGCGTAATCCGATGCCATTTTTATATTTTCTTCTTTAGAAAACATCGCAAGCATCTCAATTGTAGGTTTGAAAAAGCCTTCCAAAGTAGGTTGAATTAGAAAATTATCATCAAGATTTGGTGTGTTTTGTTTATAGTAATCTCTAATGACCTGATATTTAGATAGCAATTGTACGGTATGTGTTCGGCTCAAATCGGGCGGATCCAGTTTGAGTGCGTCAACCAGTCGAGCGGCAACCTCTTGCGCATCTTCGTTTGTAGATTCGACTATATTCTTCACATGATAATCCAGCAAAAGACAGCCCATATGTTTGGCTTCAAAATGGATGCTTTTAATGGCTGATGCTATTGCATCATCTAAATTTTTAGCCACGACAAACAGCCCCATCCAGTTTCCTTCATTTCGCGCGACGGGTGTGTATACGCTCCGATCCATCATAAAATCTGGATTACTAGTTTGCACCATACCGTGATCATCAAAATCAGGTATCATCCCTCTGGCATGGCAAACCTGCCTTACAGCACCCGGCCCAGTGCAACCAACCGTCCAGTTTACTTTCATATCAAATTCATTATAAAGATATATGTTTTTATCTTTAGCGTAGTACGATTTAGTGAATTCATCATGATTCATTTTCGCCCTTTCATATAATTCAGTCATAAATGGATGATCAGGTGTGCAAATGAACCCATCATTACCAATGGCTTCCGCATTCTGTGTAAATTGATTTATTTTTAAGACTTCAGTCTTGTCGGGATTATCAAATAAATGATCGTGATTCAACTTAAGTTTGCCAGCGAGAATGTCGCTGTCTAAATACACACCGCCAAATTTCTTTAAAATTGCGTAACGCAAAATGTCGCTCGATGCACCATAATTTGGTTCGAGATGATCAATATGATAACGAGAGTACTCATCTGCGACACCTTCTTCGTTAATATCTTTTAAAATGATTTTTGGATCTTCATCAAACTTGTACTTTGTTTTGTATTTTTCTAATAATTCGGGTGGCGTGGTTTTTTTATCAACCCATAAAATGGTTTCAAATTCAGGGTTCTTTCTTGCCCATTCCTTAACATGTGCAACATTGTCAGGTGGTAATAACTTTTCACCCCCAGCCCATATAAAGTGTTGTAGTTTAGGAACCGGCATAAATACCTCCACTTACTGAGTTTTGGACACAAAAAATCCGGGGCTAGTTTAAGGTTTTCCTGTGTACAACAGCGCTAGGCGATGATTGTGCGACAGGTTCTGCTCGCATTAGCGCTTCACACCAGCTTTTTAGCGGGTCAAGTAACTCAATAGTATGCGGTCGATTCGCCACTCTGAAGCATGCAAATCCAAAGTGTTTATAAACACTTTTGACACAATCATGAAAATGATCATCCGCATGATAGCCCTGTTTATCTGACTTGAATTCCAGATAAAGTTGATTTGGCCGCTCAGAAAAGCGCCTTAACGCTCCAGATGCAATTATCTCTTTAATGGCTTTTGTATTTTTTTCGTTGCACATTGCACCAAACCATTCTGACGTTAGTACGTGTTTTAATACAGGATCGACAACCTCAGCGACCGTTGGATGCTCACCCCATTCAAACTTATGCTTCGGCTCAAAAACCTTGCCAGATGGAGGCCTTGCTTCCCTTTTATTTGCCAGTGAATCGCTAAAATATTTATCAATTACCTCCATTCCATTTTTATCCCAGTCAGGATAATTATCACGTATATATATAATTAATGGATCTGTGTCATTTTTCGGTGGAATAACTGTGCAATTTTCAATTAACCGTTTAAATCCTTTTAGAGCCGAAAAAACAAGCCTCCATTCCTCATCATCCAACATCGCTGGATTTTTAGACTTTTCCACATATTGCAATTTTGACAAGATCACTGTTTTTACGAATTTATTTTCATCCAGTGTTTTAGTATTTTTAATCAAAGCACGCCACGCACTTCTTATTTTATCTTCGGCCTTATCTAACCCCTCTAAACTATTAATTTGAGGAATATCTTCTATTTCAATATCGAATTTATGAGACTGAAAAAAAGCACTCGAGCCTGTTTCCACTTTAGCACTTTCACTGGCTAATTGACGCAATATTACGCACTCAAGGCATAAAAATGATCTTTCAGGAGCAATATCAGGACTCGTATTCACATCTGCACCTAAAATGACCGCACCTAATAAATAGCGGTGATACAAACTCCTCAGACTGTCGTCCATAACCACTAAAGCGCCATCTTCACCTGTCAATGTCGTCATTAACGTTTCAAAAAATGCTGAGTGTCGATTATTTAATTTTTCATTTTCAGAGAGAGTTTTACCTGGCTCTTGCGGTTCTAAATTGCCATTATAAACAGCCGTCACCATTTTTAAACGAGCCATAAGAAACTCGGGACGATCCTTTGGAATTAACGCAATAATTTCGCATCCTTTTTCGCCGAAGCCGTTTTGTAACAGCCAATCAGATGCTGATAATAGCAAGTTAACAAATTTCTCCTGATACCTTTTAACATCTTCGCCCGTATAAATATGCTCATAAAATTTACGTCCATATTCCTCTTGCAATACAAAAATAAATTCATGTATCTCATTTGCCATCTTAACAATTTCTTCTGAAATTTCTCTTATCTTCTTCTCATCGAGATTATACGGATTGGTGTTAACCAGCGCTTGAAGACTTGCGATAACATGAAGACATTGAAATATTCCAAAACCAGCCTTTCGATAGTCATCATCTTTTATTAATACATCTATAAACAATGCGGGATTTAATTCGCATACAGTCTCGAAAAACTTATAGCTCTTTATAGTGATAGGCAGTGATCCCAACTTTAGATGTGCAATATTTGCATTACCTGTTAACCAGCCAAAATGATTTTCAAATTTAGTTACATCTAAATTGTTACCACTCAAATCAACGAAGCTCAATGACAGGTTTGTACGTAATCCGCTAGATAACATGTCCATCAGTGAATCTGTCCATTCATTACCTCTTTTCTTTGTGGCACAGGAAGCAAGGTTAAGAGAGGTCAGTGTCTGATTATATTTAATCGCGCCAATAATTTTAACAATTCCTATTACCGACAACTGGTTCATGCTTAAATCAAGAGAAGTAAGAGAATTATTCTGTTGCAATGCCTTACAAAGGGCATCAACACAATCCATTTTTAGCAAGTTATCATTTAGACTTAGATACGATAGCGTCTTATTAGCTATTAGCGCTTCTGTTAACGGTGCGATATCAAGGATATCGCAATGGGATAAATTCAGAGCAGTGATTGTATCATTCGCTTTAAGCAAATCAGCTAACAAACTCAGATCTTGACGAGAAACAAATACATCTTTTCTGGAAATTGCGGTGATGAATGTGCGAGGAAGAATAACTTTAAGTGCATTGATAATTTCCGCTGTTAACTCTACCTCTTTTCCCAAATATAATTCATGTATGTCTTTATTTTTAGTAGCGTCTTCGAGCACACGCGCCAGATCTGCATTTTGGGCGCGAATAGCCTTAAGAGATTCTGTAAGCTCCTCGTCGGAAATAACGCGTGAATCACCGTGCCTGCCGATCGACATACACACCCCCGTTTTTCAATTTTTATAGTAACACTATTATTATAAGCTAATAATAACAGGATAGGATTAAAAATAAACCCAATAGAATCAAGCAGTGAGAAGGAATCAAATTCCCCCGAGACATGATCCCGACTTTCGCCGGGACGACGCGTAGGAGGGTTACATTTTAATAATCGCTTTCCATTCTTCTGATGTAACAGGTGTGATCGACAAGCGGTTGCCTTTGCGATTGATAAGCATATTTTTGAGCTTGGGGTTATGCTTGATCTCATCGAGTGTAATTAATCGCGGAAATTTTTCTATTAATTTGACATCCACCATGTACCAGCGCGGATTGTCGGGTGTGCTTTTGGGATCGTAATGATCTGAATCCAGACTCCACGCTGTATTGTCTGGATAGCCTTCTTTGACAATTTCCACAATACCTGCGATGCCGGGTGGCGTGCAACTGGAGTGATAAAAAAAGCCTAAATCGCCTTTTTTCATTTCATCGCGCAGCATGTTGCGGACTTGATAATTACGCACACCGTCCCAGGGTGCGGTTTTATTGGGACGGTTGGCCAAGTCATCGATGCTGAAGCAGGATGGTTCGGATTTTAGGAGCCAGTAGTGCATGTGGAGACCTTGTTGCGATCCGCGTAGCCCGGGTGCGTTTTTTACACCCGGGGAGCAGAGTTTAAACGAAGCACCGCTCCCCGGGTGCAAAGGAACGCACCCGGGCTACATATCTAAGACTTCATCGAATCAAAAAATTCTTCATTCTTCTTGGTGCCGCGCATCTTGTCGATCAAAAATTCGGTGGCGCCTTCTTCCATCGGCTGCATCAGCTTGCGCAGGATCCAGATTTTTTGCAGTTCTTCTTTTGGTACAAATTTTTCATCACGACGCGTACCGCTACGATTAATGTTAATAGCAGGATACACACGACGTTCGGCAATTTTACGATCCAGATGGATTTCCATGTTGCCGGTACCTTTAAATTCTTCGTAAATCACGTCGTCCATCTTGGAGCCGGTTTCAACCAGCGCGGTAGCGATAATGGTCAAGCTGCCGCCTTCTTCGATATTACGCGCCGCACCGAAGAAGCGCTTTGGACGTTGCAATGCATTGGAATCCACACCACCAGTAAGTACCTTACCTGATGCTGGCACCACGGTGTTGTAAGCACGAGCGAGACGCGTGATAGAATCAAGCAGCACCACCACATCGCGTTTATGCTCCACCAGACGCTTAGCTTTTTCGATAACCATTTCCGCGACTTGCACGTGACGATTAGCTGGTTCGTCAAAGGTACTGGCGATCACTTCACCACGCACGGTGCGCGACATTTCGGTGACTTCTTCAGGACGCTCGTCGATCAGCAACACGATTAAGTGACATTCAGGATGATTATGCGCGATCGAATGCGCGATATTTTGCAGCATCATGGTCTTACCGGCTTTAGGCGGCGATACAATCAAACCACGCTGGCCTTTACCAAATGGCGCGACTAAGTCAATCACACGCGCGGTGATATCCTCGGTACTGCCGTTGCCTAATTCCATCTTGAGACGATCTTCAGCGAACAATGGCGTGAGGTTTTCGAATAATACTTTGCTCTTGGCGTTTTCTGGCGCCTCAAAGTTAATTTCATCTACTTTGAGTAAGGCAAAATAACGTTCGCCTTCTTTTGGCGGGCGAATTTTGCCGGAAATGGTATCGCCAGTGCGTAAATTGAAGCGGCGAATTTGACTAGGAGAAACATAGATATCATCAGGACCAGCTAGATAAGAACCTTCGGCGGAACGCAAGAAGCCAAAGCCATCTTGCAAAATTTCCAACACCCCATCACCATGAATATCCTCGCCGCGCTTGGCGTGCTCTTTTAAAATGGCAAAGATAATGTCTTGTTTTCTGGAACGGGCCATATTCTCAATGCCGTAGCCATCAGAGATGGTAACGAGTTCAGCCGCGCTTTTCTTCTTAAGTTCCGTGAGGTTGGTAACTATGGTACTCATATGTGGTATTTCGCCTTAAATATATCAAAAAATTGGGGTTTTTTACAAAGAGAGTAACGGAGGTATACCTGGCCTGGAAACATTACAAAGGGAGTTTTGGAACAGGTAAACCGGAGTCATCTTATTTCTTAAAATTAACATTAAATAATTGAGTTTGCAAGCGCTTATCGTGCAAAAGATTCGGCCTTTAGCTGCATGACATTCAAAGCGTAGCCATTGTGAGACATGCGGGTAATCTGCACGGGCAGAAGATGACTCATTACTTCTTGAGTAAATTCTTCCGTTTTAAGATTAGGCAGCATCGGGTAAAAAAGACGTGTCGATTGATTAACCGCTGATCGCAGCTCCATTTCCGCGAAATCCTTGCTGATAACAGCGGTGTCGTTACGTTTAAGACAAAGAGCATAGGCATGATGGGGATGCGCCATCAGCCTTTCGTAAACGAAGAAGTTCGCCAAATCATCCGCAACGATTACGTCATTTTTATTAAGCTCTACTTGGGCGGCAAATTGCTGCAACAACGTTTGCAGTTCTGTGTGTTGCAGATTATAAATCAAATGATCTCTGCCATAACCACAGCATTCGCCCGTTCTGGCGGGTAAATTTAACAAAGCATGACTGCCAAAATTAAAGGTGCCAAAAAACCAGCGAGACACTGGATCAATGGTATAAAAACAGGAAAGGACAAACAACCCACATAACACGGAAGCAAAAATCCGCCACCTGTAAAAGTTTGCCCTATGCAAAACATAAATAAACAACAGGGTTGTTAATGGAAAAACAGGAAGATAATAGCGAACGTTTAGATAATGTGGATAGCGAGATAAAACATAAACCAGTAACAGCGCTAATAAAAATATATACATACAGTCTTTTCTGTCGAAAGGACGAAAAAAATCCCTGTTCGCATCTTGCTTGCCAAAGCGTGATGAAATAACACCGATTAGAATACCCGCAGCGACAATCCATTGAAAATTTAATAAGAATACGGCGTAAAAAGCAGAGAAATTAGAGAAGCGCTCATCAGTAACAGGTGCGACTAAAAAAATCTGATTTATTAAAAATAAAATGGAAGTGTCATGAAACAACAAATTGGACTGTAGATAAGTCGTTTTATACCAGCAGAACAAGCCATAAATAACAAATGGCCAGCTTAGCATGAGAATGTTTTTTAATAAAAAGTCACGCCGGTTTGTAGCTGCTGAATAATGTAGTGTGAGGTAAAGAAAACTGCATAAGCCATAATAGACAATGCCTGATTCCTTGGAAAATAATAACGCGAGGCCAGATAGCGCTGCGTAACCGATGCGCTGATTAATGAAAGCCCACAAACAGATAATACTAAACACCAACACGACTAAATCAGGCGTTGGATTAATTGCGTTCGCGACAACAGCGGGGTTCCAACACATTAATGCCATACCGATAAATATTGTCGGTTTGTCTTTAAAAAAATGTTTAAGAATGGCGTGGTAAAAGTAAAAGCCGGTAATGAGAAGCGCGAAACTGGTAAGATGCAAACACAAACTATTGCCAAAACTAATATATTGCAACGCGCCGTAAAACAGTCCAAATACTATTGAGCCATGATTACTGCAATTAAAGGCCATTATATTAAATGGCTGATTCACAGCTTTGAGTACACAGTGCGATAAATAATTACCACTGTCCCACATGGGGATGTAATTGAGATACGGAAAGAGGATGATTAGAAATACCCCGATGGGTAACGTGAGTGTTATCGATTGACGCATGGCGGGGTACTTCCGTGTGGTATGTTATCCCCGCTTTCGCGGGGATGACAATCATTAGATATGGCTATCAATAAAACTCGCCAGATCGTTCTTATTGATCAAACCTACCTGAGTGGCTTTTACCTGACCGTCTTTAAACAAAATCAACGTAGGAATGCCACGCACGCCAAATTTAGGCGGGGTAGACGGATTCGCGTCTACATCCATTTTGACAAATTTAACCTTTCCGTCATATTTTTGCGCAACTTCTTCCAGTATAGGCGCTAATGCCTTACACGGACCGCACCACTGTGCCCAAAAATCGACAATCACAGGCACATTAGAATTGACCACTTCTGCTTCAAAAGCATCATCACTGACCGCACTGATGGCACTGCTCATAATATTATCCTTTCTTTTATCGTTAATTAAAGACACATGATAGGGCAGGTGCAGTTGCAGATTCAAGCGACATGTTCTTCGAATGGCAGCGGAGGTGGGGCTGAACGACCAACCCGCACCGGCAGCAATGCAACTGCACCAACCACAAAAAACACCAGGATCGTCGCGATACCCGCCCGCTGACTCTGAAAAGTAATCGTCGCCAACCCCAGCAACCACGGGCCCACAAAAGACGTCACCCGACCCGACAGCGAATACAACCCAAACATTTCCGTCGTATTATGTTTGCCATCAATAAGCCCTACCATCATCGTACGACTCGCGGATTGAATTGGCCCCACAAACAAGCAGGCAAACAAAGCGACTATCCAGAAAATATATTTATCATGCAGAAAAAGAATCAGCACACCCATGCAAGTGATGCCAAGCAAAGAAAGAATAACCGTTGGCTTAGACCCAAGCACATCATCCACCCATCCCAAAAACAACGCACCGATTCCCGCGGCGATATTCATGGTAATACCAAACATCAGCACTTCTTCAAAGGTCAACCCATAAGTGCCAGCGGCATAAATACCACCAAAGGCAAACAGCGTATTTAAACCATCGGTATAAATCATGTGCGCGATGAGATAAATAAAGATATTTTTTTCCTGCGGCAAGGTTTTAACAGTATGCCAAAGCTCGCCACATCCTAATTTTACTGCGGAGATCAAAGGTCGTTTAGATATTACCAAATCAGGCACTAGAAAAAATAATGGCAACGAGAAAATCACATACCACACAGCAACGAACGGACCACAAATACGAACCTGCTCAGCCGTCTGTCGATCCAGCCACGGGCTGCCTTTTACAAAAACAAACAAAGCGATACTCAACGCAACGATACCGCCAATATAACCCGTCCCCCACCCCCAGCCAGAAATGCGCCCCAAGTATTTTTTCTGCACCAGATGCGGCAGAAAAGAATTGTAAAACACCAGCGCCAACTCAAAACCAATTGAGCCAATCACCAGACAGATCAACATAAGACGTATTGAACTTTTATTCGGATAAGCAAACCATAACAATGCCGTGCTAACTACACAGATTAAAGTAAAAAATAACAACCAGCGCTTATGATGCCCACTGTAATCGGCGATGGAACCAAATAGTGGGCTCAGAATGGCGATCATCACACCCGCCAGCGCCACCGCATTCGCCCATTGATACGTGCCAATGACGTGGTTTTCAGCGACAGAAGTAGTGAAATACGTGGCAAAAATAAAAGTAGTGACAATAATAGAAAACGACGCCGACGCCCAATCATACAAACACCAGGCGATAATCGCAGTGAGCGATTGAGAACGCTGCTTCATGACTTGGTCGTCATTTTAGGCGCGACAGATTGCGCGACAATGAAGTCCAGTGATGGTTCGCCACAAAACCTGGTCACATCCGCACGCACAGTCTGACGCAAGGCAATGATATCTTCCCATTCTGCGCCCTTTGGTTTAACCGGCGCGCAAGCTGTCACTGTGATGCGACGAGGCGTCATCAGCTTTTCGCCTTCGCGCAAAATATAACGCGTGCCGCGTATCGCCACCGGACAAACTGGTGTGTTTGTTTCCGCGGCGATCTTGAAGGCGCCCAAACGGAAAGGACGCAAACCCGAAGCATAGCTAAACGTGCCCTCCGGGAAAATATAAATGGATCTGCCTGACTGTAAAGCCGCCTCCATTTCTTTGGTATCTTCAATGCCTTTTGGCAAATCTTGTCGATCCACCGCAAGAACACCTAATTTACGCATGAAGGTGCGGAAGATGGGTGTTGTTAACAATTCTTTTTTGCCGACGACACGCGTGTTTTGTGGCATCACCGCCAACACCACTAACGCGTCCAGATAACTCGCGTGATTCGAGGTAAAAATGACGGGCGATTGAGCGTAAAGATTTTTTCGATCATGCACCGTCAACGGACAAAAAATCAGGCGCAATAGCCATCGTGCGCCATAACGACAAATTTTAATGGCCGTATCCTGGGAAACAAACAATACACAGACATACACCGGCAACAACATCAACAAAATAACAAGCGCTGCATAAATGCTATAAATTAATTTGCCCAATGTAATAAAAGCAGACGAGACTTTGCGCAAACACCATTCCGCGCCTAATTTTGCCACTTGCAGCCAGGCTGGCATGCGGAAGCGTTCAAGCTTGCCCTGCAAGTAGAGATTCTTGCACGCGGCGCGTTGCAGTTTGCCGCTGGAAGTCTTGGGAACCATGTGCGGAGAAACCAGCACAACGCGATCAGGCACGACATCCAATGCGCTCGTCAGCGCCTCATTGATCTTTTTAATAATCTCACTGCGATCGCTCGCGTTTTTTTCACGTGTTTCTGCCACCACGACCAGTTGCTCTGTTCCGTGTCCTGCGTCTGATACACTAAACGCCGTGACACATCCCTGCCGTACGCCCGCAATCTCACCGACCAGCTCTTCAATTTCCGCGGGATATAAATTTCGTCCCGCTTTAATAATTAAGTCCTTGCGTCGTCCGGTAATATATATTTCGCCTTCCGCCTGATAGGCAAGATCGCCCGAATCGATCCAGCCATCATGGAGAACCGCTTTCGTCGCGCGTGAGTTGTTATAGTAGCCCTGCATGCTGGAGGGCCCACGAAATTGCAGCGTGCCTACATGACGTTCCGGCAATTCGCGGCTATCGTCATCGGTGATGCGCACTTCATGTCCTTCAATCGGACTGCCACAAGACACAAATGCCAGTGCGTTTTTTTCCTGCGAAGGACGCGCGTATTTTTCTTTTTCCAACTGTTTGCGGTCAACATGGTCAACCTTAAATTCTCTTCCCACGGGCGGCAGTATCAATCCCACCGTCGATTCCGCCAGACCATAAACTGGAAATAAGGCATCTCGTTTAAAACCATAAGGCGCAAATTTTTCCGCAAATTGTTCCAGTGTGCGCGGATAGACCTTTTCCGCGCCATTCGCCGCCATGCGCACTGAGCTTAAATCCAGCCCTTCAATAAGCGCGGGTTCAATTTTATGTATGCAAAGTTCATAAGCAAAATTAGGCGCGCCGATCAGCGTGCCACGATGATGATGCACCGTCCACAACCAGCGCTCTGGGCGATTTAAAAATGAAAATGGCGTCATCAACACGAGTGGAATACCGTGATACAGACTTCCCAGCCACATGCCAATCAACCCCAGGTCGTGATAAAGTGGCAGCCAGCTAACCGCGACGTCGTCCGGTTGTAATTTAATGGCCTTGCCGTACGCGCGAATATTGGAAAGCAGATTATAATGCGACAGTAACACGCCTTTAGGGTCCGCTGTACTGCCTGAAGTGTATTGAATAAATGCTTTATCATCCAGTTTAGGCTCGTAGGGTCTGGCCAGCAATTCAGGCTGCATTAATTCACTGACAGTGGTGACTTGTTTAAGGCTAGGCACAAATCCCTGCAACAAACGACTTAATGTCTCAGCTTGCTCGAATGTCACCAGCATGCGCACTTCGGCATTGGTGAGAATACGCGATTCGGTTTTAGCATAAGCTTCCAGCATGTGCATACGGAAGGGTGGATAAATTGGAACAGGAATACCACCCACGAGCAAGGTACCAAAAAAAGTATAAAAAAATCCAAGATTGGTGGGCTGCATAATGGCGACTGTGTCACCCTCGCCTATGCCGCGTCGCCGCATACCTTCCGCCATCTGCAGCGAACGCTGCAACAACTGTCCATAGGTGAGCACTTCTTCTTTGCCATCTTCACCCTGAAAATAAATATGCGCTTTGTCTGGCGCTTGCTTGCCATACAACATCAGCACATCGACTAATGATTGTGTTTGTGATGGATCGACGTGTGGCCGTTCGCCGTGCGAGGTAATAATATCCTGCGGTACATTTGCTTTTATACGTGGCGATGCTTTTTTTAGATAGCCCGCGATATCACTTAATTTGTCCACCTCACCCAGCATTTTGTCTGGCAACGACACATTAAAGGTATTCTCCACACGACGAAATAATTCCGCGCGCCCTATACTGTCTATTCCAAGGTGTCGCAATGATTCATTGACCGTAATTTCACGATGGTGAATTTCGCCTGACTCCAGCAACAACTGCTTAACGATGGCGGTAATTTTTTCGTTAGTCTGCTCTTCCGAATAAGTATTCATGATTCCTTCATATTCAATAATAACGACGGCACCGCGCCGCCGCGTCCCATCATCCCTTTGATAAAATACTGTTTGAACGGCGACAATACATCCAGCCCTATCATCCCTAATTGTACCACTACGCTCAGCAAGGCGTTTTGCGAGGAAAATAAGTCTGGCAGTTTATTTGACACACCCATGCTCATATTTTGCTGCTTTAATGTTTGTTGATACGCTTTTTCCAGATTCACTTGAGTCGCGTCACCGTTCGCCGCCGCGAATGCGTCAACCAGGGCAGCCGCTTCACGCACGGCGAGATTAAAACCCTGCGCAGCGATAGGATGCAGCGTATGCGCGGCATTGCCAATCAGCATGATGCGACCCGCCACCATTTGTTTGGCGCGACGCATGCGCAAGGGATAGGTTTGACGCGGGCTCACGGCGCGTAACTTGCCAAGCCGGTAGCCAAATTCATTCTGTAAGCTTTGCAAAAATGTCGCGTCATCCATTGCTAACAATTGTGCTGCTTTCTCATTCGCGACTGACCAGATCGAAGCGCATTGATTATCAGGCAAGGGCAACATGGCAATCGCACCATCGTTGGTAAAGCGCTCATAAGCAATGTGCTGATGTGAACGTTGCAATGAAGTTTTAAATACAATCGCAGTCTGTTGATAATCCGTTTCTTCCACCGCTATTTTCAGTTCGTTACGTACTGTTGATTCTGTGCCATCCGCACCAATCACAACGGATGCTTCCAGCGCCAATTTTCCTTCAGCAGTTTCGATGTTCAATTCAACGCATGCAGCTTGTTGCGTGAGCGACAATAATTTGGCGGGACGATAGATGTTGCAAATTTGCTCGGGTAACGCCGCCACCAGATCATTCAGGACTGTTTCGACTTCGCGCGCGGGAATGACATGACCTAACGCGGCAACGCGCGCTTCTTCTCGTTTGAGTCGTACCGCGCCAAATCGGCCCTGTCGTGACACGTGCACTTGATGAATAGGCGCGGCATGTGTTGCCAATTTTTGCCACAAATCAAGATTTTGCAAAAACTGACAACTGCTGGCGCTTAAGGCAAACAAACGATGATCATTATTCGATGGCATGCGCGCGTCAATCAGCGCGATGCGGAAGCCCGAATCGCGCAATGCCGCCGCTAATCCTGTTCCCACCAATCCACCGCCTATGATGACTATATCGTAACGCATGATTGTCCTACCAAGACATAATTGCTTCGATGTCTGCTACTTCTTTAGGAATATCCTTGCTTAACACGTCACAGCCTTTTTTAGTGACCAGCACATCGTCTTCTATGCGCACGCCAATGTTGTGCCAGCGTTTGTGCACACCCGGAATGTCGGAAGAAATATAAATTCCTGGCTCCACCGTTAACACCATACCAGGCTGCAAACTGCGCCATTTATCGCCGATGCGATAACGTCCCACGTCATGCACATCGAGTCCCAGCCAGTGACCGGACTTGTGCATGTAAAAGGGCAGATACGCCTGCTTTTCGAGAAGGGTACTTAGGCGTCCTTTTAAAATTTTTAAATCGATCAAGCCTTGCGTGATGGTTTTGACAATGACTTGCTGCGCGGCTGGCCATGCAGCGCCTGGCTTCACTGTTTTGATCGCTGCTAATTGCGCATCTAACACCAATTGGTAAATGTCGCGCTGTTCAGGCGTGAATTTGCCATTGGCCGGGAAAGTTCGCGTGATGTCCGCCGCGTAATTTTGATATTCCGCGCCTGCATCAATTAACACCACGTCGCCCGATGCGATTTTTTTATTGTTGGCGATATAATGCAAAATACAACTATTACGCCCCGAACCAACGATGGAAGTGTAAGCAGGTGATAATGCGCCGTTACGCACGAATTCGTACATCAACTCTGCTTCCAGTTCATATTCATACTTGCCTGGCTCACAAGCCTGCATCGCGCGCAAATGCGCGCCTGCGGTAATATCCACTGCTTTTTGCATCAAGGCAATTTCAGCAGAGCTTTTTATCAAGCGCATTTCGTGCAAGGACGGCAGCACGTCCACCAGCTCTACGGGTGACTGCGAGCCACTTCTGATTTTAGCGCGGATTTCATTTAGGCTTTTGATAATCAGCCTATCGAACGCCATGTTGGAACCAACTGGATAATGCACTGATGTACGACCCGCTAGCAGCTCGACTAACATTTCCGGAAATTTTTCGATCGGATAAGACTCATCAGCACCATAAATCTTTTTCGCGCCTTGTTGGCCAGCACGCGGGCCATCCCAGATTTCATGTTCGCGATTACGCACGCGATTAAATAAGATAAATTCACCGCCTTTGCGCTTTGGCGCGAGCACGGCTACCGCTTCCGGTTCATCGAAACCCGTCAGGTAATAAAAATCGCTGTTTTGGCGAAAAGGAAAACGCGCGTCATTATTGCGGATGATTTCGTTAGCGGAAGGAATAATCACCACACCTTCCGCGCCTATCATTTTCATTAATTCTTTACGACGCTTAGCGTAATCAGACATATATTTCCCTGTCAGAAGTTAATGCAGCTTGTCTTTAGCAGTTCCAGACGTTTTTGGCGCATCCTGCTCATGTAAATCTTGATAGATAAAGGTAACAACCATGCGAATGTATTCGACTAAATCGGTGTAAGCCGCTTCATCTTCTTCGCTCGCGACCACATCTTCGTAATTCATTTTCGCGACTTCAATCAAATCATTGATCGCTTCGGTTAGTTCACTCGGCTGACGATCTGTAATGGGCACTTCCGCCATTTTCAAACCAGTCAGCATGCCTTGACACCATAAAGTTAATGCTTCAGCGCGTTCTGGCAATTCTTTGGTATCTTTAGGCAACATCAACTGAAACTCAAACAAAAATTCGCGTAATTGTTTGGCGCTTAAATCATAAAGCGATTGCAGCACAATATGTGTTGCTTCTGATTCATCCTTGCCTGCCACTAATTCTTCCCACGCTTTAGTGTCTTTAGGATGACCGCAAAGAAATCCGCAGACCAAGCCGTGTACTTGCGAAGGATGCAGCTTGAGCGTGGTTTTGTTGAGCGCTTTCTCAAGCTCATTATATGACAATTTTGTTACTGGCTTCATAATCGGTACCGGCATAAAATTGACAATAGTAACGAAAATAGCATGAGATAGAAAGCCATATGAATAGTAGTTCACGCCCAGTATTGTCAGCCATTGTCGCAATGTCTGAAAACCGTGTGATAGGCAAGGATAACAAGCTGCCCTGGCACTTGCCTGCCGACCTCAAGCATTTTAAAGAAATCACGACTGGGCATTTTATTATTATGGGGAGAAAAACCTTTGAATCTATTGGTAAATCTTTGCCGAATCGAACTAATATCGTGTTGAGTCGGGATGGGACTTTTCAAGCGTTGGGATGTCAGACTCTAGGCTCAATTGATGATGCCATCGATCAAGCCAAAAGCGCCCAACAGGATGAAATCTTTATCATCGGCGGGGCGGAAATCTATAGACAATTATTGCCCAATGTTAAGCGTTTATACCTAACTATTGTACATAGTCACTTTGATGGCGATGCCTGGTTCCCAGAACTCAACGCCGCGGAATGGCGCGAAGTCAGCCGCGAACGACACCCGCCGGATGAGAAAAACATGTATGCTTATACCTTTGTGATAATGGAACGAATGTAGCCCGGATCAAATTTGCTTTTTAAATTTGATCCGGGGAGCGAGGCTAAGCAAGTTTCTTAATTTGACCATTCACACGAGCGTTCTTTCGCTCCAACTCCCAAACATCCAATGCCTGCTGCATATTCAACCAACTTTTCGATGTCGTATCGAGAAAATGCGCTAGTCGTTACTGTAATCGCGAATGATAGCTTTTCCGAGATTAACGTCGCCAGTTAACAATTCATTGATGGCTTCGTTTAGCAACGCGTTGCTAAATTCATTATCTCGTTGTGCGCGATCGCTAATAATTGATTTAAAGTCTTTAGTTAATGGCATATGTACCTCTAATTTCTTTCGTTTCTTGCAATCCTGCCAGCGCTCCTCGGCATCGGCGTACCATTAAAAAAAATTCCATTTTTTCTGCCAATCAGAAAATTGAGCTAATGATAACTTATATCTGGCGATATTTCCTTCTGTTAATGTTAATAACTCGGTTTCGATAACAGTTATAAATTCAGCACGATCATGCTCAGATAAATTATGCTCTGCCCATTCCTTAATAAATAATGCCGCTGCCTGCTTATCCAGCTTTTTTATAACTACACTTGCCACAATTTCCTTAATTTTTTGACGATAACGAAATCGAAATGGATCTGGTTCGCCAAGTGTATGCTGTAAGACAGCATATTCTTTAATTGAGCGTTCGTAAGCAAAAATAAAAACATCACGCAATAATTCAACACGTCTGCACTCATACACACCCAAGGTACCTTCTATATAAGCTTCTTCAGGAACATGTATAAAAGACAATGGACAAAGATGATATTTCATAAAAGGAATATTGGCTGCCAAACGCGATACACGTTTATTGACATCTTCAAATGGTTGTAAGTAGGGTAAATGAACCATTGAAAAAAAGGCCTGCTCAAAGGGATCTTTAATTTCTGATGCTTTTTGTAATATTTTATAAAAACATTCCTCAATAATTTGAGGGATTTCTGGCGGATGATAAACTGTTCTACTAATGCCAACTGGAATAGATCGCAATCGTCCACAAGCCGCGGAATTCCCTAGTAGCTCATCAGCAAGTAATGCATGCAAATTAAGAATAATAAAAGCATTAAAATCGATTATTTTGTTATTTGATGCCAAAAAATTTATTGCTGCTTTATGATTTAAAATCATTTGGGTTTCAAATCGATTTTTCCCTTCCGCCTCTTTTCCTTCTACGAGTAAATGTTCGGTTTCTAACAATGAATAGGTATTTCCTTCTAATCGACTAGAGTTCCAGGAAAGATCGATTAGAAGACGAGCAAGTATCTGTTTTGTGTAAGTACTATTAGCATCAAATGCGTGATCTAATTTTCCTTCTTGAGAAAATTTTTTTCGAATCGCCTCAGGCAGATAAAATGTCTGATTAGGTTGGTAGTTTTCCAGAAAGCTTCTTTCATAAGCTACCGGTTGGCGATATTGAATTTTTTGCTGTACATATTGCCGAACCTGATTTGCTTCAGCTGTGATCGGAATGGAATACTCAACAGGGACAGAGTCTGGCGTTATGTTTGCCACCACTTTTAGGGTGGTTTCCGTACCTGCTGGAATAATTGCATACCGTCTACTTTTGCCTGCGCCAGTTACACGCAATTTCCCGCTTTTTATCAATTGAGCGAGACGACGCTGAAGAGTACGAATATGCACTTGGCCATTTAATTGCGCCAATAATTCGCTTCCTGTCGCTCCATTAACGAAGTTTGAAACAGTTTTCTCAATT
Source organism: Gammaproteobacteria bacterium (assembly GCA_027459575.1). Lineage (GTDB taxonomy): Bacteria > Pseudomonadota > Gammaproteobacteria > DSM-16500 > DSM-16500 > Aquicella. Next base: position 37,630 of record DAIDIB010000002.1, read on the forward strand.
AAATCAATCTCTTGTTGCTTTATAAGCTTAGGCATATTCCACCTTTCCTCTCATTATTATTATAGTATCGCGACAAATAAAGTGTCGCGCAAGCCTTTCGCGACAAATAAAGTGTCGCGATTCGGTTTCGCGACAAATAAACTGGTGGGGAATTAAGAGATTCGTTGGCTACTTAGAGCCCGCACACTAAAGCGTTTTTCATCACCCAGCCGCATAGCAGTAAGATGATTGCCCCACACGCAGCCAGTGTCGAGAGGATAAACATTTGGCACATCGGCGTGACCGTTGAGCGCAGCCCAGTGACCGAAAATAATTTTGTTATTGGCATTGGCGCGAGGTAGAACATCGAACCAGGGAACCAAGTCAGCGGGTTTGTCGGCAAGCGTGCCTTTGTAGTCAAAATTAAGCCGCCCGTCATTGTGGCAAAAACGCATACGGGTGAAATAATTAACGATGCAGCGCAAGCGATCCATGCCGTTTAAGTTGTCGCTCCACTGATCGGGTGAATTACCAAACATTTCTCGAAAAAATTTCGCGGGTGATGCTGCCAGCAACTCTTGCTCTACTTCTTTTGTCAGTCTGTTTGCATCCGCCACACTCCACATAGGCGCAAGTCCTGCGTGCGACATGACATAACCTTGCTCGCCACTGTGAAATAAAGGTCGCGCACGCAGCCAATCCATTAATTCTTCGCGATCAGGCGCGGCGAGAATGGTAGCGAGTGTGTCGTTGCGTTGTAATTCACGCGCGCCGTAATAGACGGCAAGTAAGTGCAAATCGTGATTGCCGAGTACGACGACGTGCTGGTGGCCGAGATTTTTTATGAAGCGCAATACTTCGAGTGATTGAGGGCCACGGTTGACGAGGTCGCCGGTGAACCAGAGCGTGTCTTGTTTGGGGTCGAAGCCGATTTCTTCGAGTAAGGATTGTAGTTCGTTGAAGCATCCTTGTATGTCGCCTATAGCGTAAATGGCCATGAGATATCATCCTTATGATCCCCCGGGTGCAAAAAACGCACCCGGGCTACATTATAGCGTTGCTGATTTCTACAAATTCTTTGACGCTTAACTCTTCTGGTCGCTGATCGGAGCGTACGGATACTTGCGACCACGCGCCATTATCAATTAAAGATTTTAAACTATTGCGTAATGTTTTACGTCGCTGGTTAAACGCATGTTTTACGACTGATTCGAAAACGGCGTAATCCTTCGCTTTGTGTGGCAACTCACGATAAGGTGCCAATTTCACAATACTTGACCACACCTGCGGTGGTGGGAAAAATGCGTTGGGTGACACATCAAACAACAAATGCACATCACAGTGATATTGTGTCATCACACTCAAACGACCATAATGTTCGGAATCTGCGGGTGCCGCTAATCGTTGCGCAACTTCTTTTTGCAGCATGAACAACATATCACTAACGATATTGGAAAAACTCAGTAAATGAAAAATCAGCGGCGTGGAAATGTTATAGGGTAAATTACCGAAAATGCGCAGTAAACGAGCGTCTGTCTTCAACGAGGCAAAATCAAACTCCAGTGCATCGGCTTCATGTATTGTTAAACGTCCAGCGTGCCGTGTACGTTGTTCCAATTCGGGAATTAAATCACGATCCAGCTCAACTACGTCAAGCTGTTGCGCCAATTTCAAAATGGGCAAGGTCATCGCGCCTTGTCCTGGCCCGATTTCTACCAGATGCTCACCCGCTTTTGGCGCTAGCGCATCAACAATGCGATGCACCACCGCCTGATCGCTAAGAAAATGCTGGCCAAACCGTTTGCGAGGAATATGCGTAGACATCAGCTTTCATATTTCTTGAGTGCGCGTTTGGCCGGTTCAAATCCTTGATCAGCGGATTTTTTAAACCATGACAACGCGAGAATCTTGTCTGGCGTCGTGCCCAAACCATGCAGATAACACAAACCCAGACTATATTGCGCGCTCGCCAAGCCATGATTAGCCGCTGCCTTATAATAATAAAATGCTTTGTTGTAATTTTGCGGGGTGCCTTTACCAGTCGCATACATGTAGGCCAATTCATTCTGCGCGTATGGATCATCGTCTGCCTGACTGAAATATTGAAAGGCCTTAGCATCATCCTGCGGCACACCGCGGCCTAATAAATAACGCTCGCCCATCTGGGATGGCGTGCCTTTCAGGTAAGCATCGTTTGCATTGGGCACTCTGCCAGTTGAACAGGCGGCTAATAACAACGATAATCCCGCCACCAACATTATTCTTTTAATAAACATAATCACACCTTAATTGTATATAATACCCATTATAGTGTGGTGAAGGGGGAAAGATAAGTGATTTCGCCATTATTGACCGATTTATACCAGTTCACCATGGCTTATGGTTACTGGAAACTGGGCATGCATGATCAGGAAGCCACTTTTCATCTGCTGTATCGTAAAAACCCCTTCCGCGGTAACTATGCCTTAAGTTGCGGCCTGGGTAGCATTGTTGATTTTCTTAACAACTGGCGTTTCCAGCCGGATGATATTGCTTATCTTGCCACTTTAAAAAACGCTCACGATGAACCGCTCTTTCCGAAGGATTTTCTGGATTATTTGCAGTCACTACGCTTTAACTGCGATATCGATGCCATGCCAGAAGGCACGATCATGTTTCCCCATGAGCCTATGCTGCGCATACAAGGCCCGCTCTTACAATGCCAACTGCTCGAATCTCCGCTGCTGAATATGATGAATTTTCAATCGCTCGTCGCCACTAAAGCTTCGCGTGTTTGTCGCGCGGCACAGGGTGATTCGGTAATTGAATTCGGCATGCGACGCGCGCAAGGCCCAGATGGCGCCCTCTCCGCCAGTCGCGCGGCTTACATTGGCGGCTGTGATGCGACATCCAATACACTCGCGGGCAAATTATATGATATTCCCGTGCGCGGCACACATGCACACAGCTGGGTGACAGCATTCGCCAGTGAACTGGAAGCCTTTGAAGCTTATGCAGGTGTATTGCCACACAATGTGATTTTACTGGTCGACACTTACAACACCGTAAAAGGCGTGAAAAACGCAATTAAAATCGGGAAAAAATTACGAGAACACGGCGCTGATTTACTAGGCATACGACTAGATTCCGGCAACATGGCGCAACTGAGCATTAATGCGCGTGCTTTACTAGATGAAGCAGGTTTCACTAACACAGCTATCCTCGCCAGCAACACACTGGATGAATACGTCATCACTGACCTAAAAAAACGCGGCGCGAAAATTTCCGCGTGGGGTGTTGGCACCAATCTGGTTACTGCTTTCGATCAGCCGGCGCTGGATGGCGTCTACAAATTATCTGCCTTGCAAGATCGCGGTGGCAAATGGATTTACAAATTAAAATTATCTGAAGAAGAAGTGAAAGTATCCAATCCGGGTCGACATCAGGTACGACGATTTTTTAGCGCAGGAAAATATGTTGCGGATGTTATTTATGATTTAGATATCGGCATCTCAGACACACCTGAAATGCTGGTGCTAAACGCTGACATGCAAAATGTGCGCCTAGACGATGTAGACGCATTTGTTGATTTGCTGCAGCCCATTTTCCGCCGCGGTAAGTTGGTGCAACAGCCCGTATCCATACACGAACTCCGCAAAAACGCCATGCAAGCCAGCAATGAGTTTTATCAAATGCATGGTGAGCATCGTTATTCGATGGGGCTGGAAAAGAAGCTGTATGATTTGAAGCTGGAGATGATTAAGGGGTTGAAGGGTTGATTTGTTTTATAACATCTAGAAAAAAATCTTTAGACCATATGTTAACAGCGTCTTTATCTTTAATAAAAGGCAGTATGTCGGCTTTAGCATTTTCAAAATCAGTTTTGTTAATTTTGTTTTCTAATAACTTTAACATATCCTGTAAAGTGAATTTGTTTTTATCTTCCCAAACAGCGCTCTGAACAAGACGATCTTTTAAATGATTTAAATTTATAGGTGTCTTTAGCGCCATGTACCAGACTAAATCATACCAGTCTCGTCCTTTCACGCGCTTCTGCCACGGTCGGCATAAAATGGCATGTACCTTTCCCGCAAATAAATCTGGCATAGTTAAAGTTTTTACCGAAAAAGGAATGGGTAATAAAATATTTTTAACTTCCGTAGCACAATCTCCTGGTGGATTAGTATCTACCTCCATTTTAATTTTGATTGTATTCATTTTATGAATGCGTCCAATAATTTCAGGCGCAGCTTTGATAATAATGAGTTGTTTTCTTGTATCTGCTTTTATAAAAGCAGATTCGATATTGGAATCAATATTTTTATTTTTTATCTCAACGCTTACTTGAAAGCCAAAAGAGTTTAATTCTTCTTTGATGGCATTATTGTAAGGTGTAAGGTCAAAATTTTCATCTGGTTTTAGCAAGGTAAAATCAAGGTCTTCAGAAAATCTGTCAAGACCATATAGAATACGCAATGACGTTCCGCCATAAAAAGCAGCTTTTTCATAAAACTTTGCTCGCCAAAGGCCAAGCAACGCGATCTCCTGAAAAATTTCTTTCAATGCATTTATATAGTCCTGATCTGAATGACATTTATATTTTTCCAGCATTGTTTTAATAGCATTATGCATTATTTATTCCATCTTCTAATAAAGTGGGCTAATAATATTATTCTTTCATCTTCATAGGTTTCGCCTATACTCATTAAGTCACTACTCTTGAATGAGCGCAGAATATTCTCATCAATTCGCAGATCGTAAAATAAATAGCGATTCATTTCGTCAAATGACGTAAGTACAATTTTTTTATCGGTTAGGTGAATATGATCGCTTAACGCTTTTTCTGGCGTGGCGATTAAAAAACTATTAGTTTTAGAGATCACCACTTCTATCCCGATTGAGTATTTAGTCGAGTTTAAATATTTATAAGTAAAATCACCAACAGGAGTTGAGAAAGATTTATCGCGTTTGTTGGTAATACTTGTAATAGTCGCAACTCGCTCAGGTATTAATCCATAAAACGATAAAGCATAGCTTAGGGAGATGGCGGAAGGACCATATATTAAGTTTGCTAATACCTCGGGTGAATAAGGCGATAATGCGACATGCTTTCCAAAAATATATAATCCTTTTTTTACACGTATTAGATCACCAGACTTTAGCCACCCGGTTATCTTGTCCCTCGGACTAGAATAACTTGCTAGCGCTGACAACAGGAATTGATAGTCTATCTCTTCCCGACCTGCCAATTTTCTTAGAGTTTCTATATTCATAAAATTTCCAGTATGTCGACTATTATCCGACATACTGGAGATTTATGCAACCCCTGCAACATTTTCCCGTAAATGGTTGGGATTAATGGTGCCGATGATAACGCTAGATACGCCAGGTGCAGTGCAGGCGAACTTCATAGCTTCGGCGGGTTGTTGTGCGTGGCCACTGGCGAGTGCTTTCTTGATGAAAATTCCTTTTTGTAATTTTTGCGCGTGTGTGAGGACTTCACGTTCGTCGGTGTAATCTGCGCGGTAGGACACCATGGCAACGTCGGCGAGATCGATAGTTAATAAACCGCCGGCGACAGTTTTGGTCGACATGCCGTAAGCACGGATTTTGCCGGCTTTTTTCAGTGCGGCGAGGGTGGAGAAGACATGATCCTCTTCGATGATTCGCACATCATCACCGTTGGAATGGATGAGTACGATATCGACATAATCTGTGCGTAAGCGTTGCAAGCTGCGCTCGACACTGGCGGTGATTGCTTGGGGTGAAAAGTCGTAGTGTGAATTTGTGCCGTCAAATTCTTCGCCGGCTTTGGTGGCAATAATCCAGCGGTGACGTTGACCATGCAGGAGTGCGCCGAGCCGTTCTTCACTGGTGCCGTAGGCTGGCGCGGTGTCGAGTAAGTTGATGCCAAGTTCTTCGGCGGTAGCGAGTAAGTGCAAAATTTCGGTGTCAGTGGGCAGGGTGAAAGCGTGTGGGTATTTTACGCCGTGTTGTCGACCGAATTTAACGGTGCCGAGTCCGATGAGGCTCACGTCGATGTCTGTTTTGCCAAGGCGATTTAGTTGCATAAGAGTTCATCCCAGATGGGTGTGGCGAAGGGGGCGTGGGGCCATGTCATTCCTACGACCGTGGGAATCTCCGGGGAGGTCCCCGCTTTCGCGGGGATGACAGACATAATTTCAGCCGCTAATTTTGGCGCGAGCGCGAGTTTAGTCGGCCAACCGATGGTGACATTACCATACGTGCTGCAAAATGACGTTTCCGGTTTCAGGCCACTTTTTTGCAGCGGTTCGGCGCGATCAATTCTAAACGTGGCGAACTCCGCTTTGGAAAAATCCAGCCAGGGAAATAATGAGGTTAATTCTTCACGCGCCGCTGCAATTTGTTGATCGGTCGTTTTTTCTACGCCGGTTTCTGATAACAAACCACCTAAATACCATACCGCGCCACCATCGTGCATATAATGCGTGGTAACCGTAATACGCGGACGCGCGCCAAAACCCACACAGTGCGCGTACAGCGGCAACTTAAATGGAGTTTTCACCATCACCATGTGCAGTGGTCGTCGCTGCATGGCAAGCGTTGGCTGATTTAATTTTTTGATGATGACTTCGTTACCTTCGCCGGCGGTAAAAACAAAATGCTGTGCACTGAGTTGCATTTCTTTGTCACCTGAACGAAGCGTAATGTAATCCAGTTTTCCCGTTGCGTCTAAATGCAAGTCATCTTCACGCATCGTGTCAATTTTAAAAATGACATCTGCGTAAGGCTTCGCAAGCTCACGCACTAACGCTGGCACATCGAGGACAATTTCATCCAGCGCATACACTTCGCCTCTAAAAGATGTGTTGTTAAATACTTCGGGATAATTTTTTTTATCAAGCGCCGCGACACGACTACTTAACGCAGCACTCGCTAAAAAGCCGCCTAATTTAGCCGTTAATTTATTGGAAGCCCACAGATAATGTTGCGGCGATAGAATTTTCACTTGCGATAAATCAATCTCACCCGTGCCTTGCAAACACTGACGCCACAAAGCCGGCATATCCGCCATCGCCGTCGCATCATTGGTCAACACACCTTGCAGAGCGTACTTCATACCGCCGTGTATGATACCCTGCGAACGCGAGGTCTGGCCGCAGCCCAAGGCATTGGTCTCAAACAACACAGCATCGTAACCCTGCTGCCGCAGCCGGTTTAATAGCCAAAGCCCCGCAATGCCGCCGCCGAATATTGTTATATCAGATGATATTTTCATGCCGAAATTTTACTCATTTTGCGGTAGAATAGCAGCCAATTTTTGATTATTTAGATAGAATTGCCCCGGACACAAAAAACGTGTCCGGGCTACATCAAAAACCACAGCAGCTAGAACGGCGGACCGGGAGGTTCTGTTTCTTTTTCGCAGCGCAGCGAGAAAAAAAACAGACCTACCGGGCCGTGGTTACAGGTATATTTGTGAGCAAGAGAAATGATTGATATAAAACAAAAATTTGATGTAATTGTCGTCGGTGGCGGCCACGCCGGCACCGAAGCCGCACTTGCTTGCGCCCGTATGGGATGCCAAACACTGCTACTCAGCCATAATATCGAAACGCTCGGCCAGATGTCCTGCAACCCCGCCATAGGCGGCATCGGCAAGGGGCATTTAGTAAAAGAAATCGATGCCTTGGGCGGTGCGATGGCACGCGTCGCGGATGAAGCCGGCATCCATTTTCGCATTCTAAACGCCAGCAAAGGACCAGCAGTCCGCGCCACCCGTGCCCAGGCTGATCGAGTTTTATACAAGCAAGCCATTCGTCGCCGCCTCGAAACGCAGCCTAATCTGGTCTTGTTTCAACAAGCCGCGGACGACATTCTAATCGAGCAAGACAAGGTCGTTGGCGTCGTCACCCAAATGGGTTTAAAACTCCACGCGCGCGCCGTCATCTTAACCGCAGGCACTTTTCTCGCTGGCAAAATACACATCGGCCTCAACAATTACGAAGGCGGTCGCGCCGGTGATCCGCCAGCAAAATCACTCGCGCATCGTTTGCGCGAATTGCCATTCCGCATCAGCCGATTAAAAACCGGCACACCGCCACGCATTGACGGACGCACAGTAGATTTCAGCGTCATGGAACAGCAACACGGCGACACACCCACACCCGTGTTTTCATTTCTAGGCAACATCAGCGAACACCCACGACAAACTTGTTGTTACATCACCCACACCAATGAAAAAACACACGAGTACATTCGTGCAGGATTGTCAGAGTCGCCCATGTACACCGGCGTGATTGAAGGCGTCGGCCCACGTTATTGTCCCTCCATCGAAGATAAAGTGATGCGTTTCGCCGACAAAACTTCGCATCAGATTTTTGTCGAGCCAGAAGGATTAACCACACATGAATTATATCCCAACGGCATTTCCACCAGCTTATCTTTCGCCTGTCAGTTGGAATTTGTGCGCTCAATACGCGGTTTTGAAAACGCGCACATCACACGCCCGGGATATGCGATTGAATATGATTTTTTCGATCCACGCGATTTGAAATTATCGCTCGAAACCAAAGCTGTTTCGGGATTATTTTTCGCCGGACAAATTAACGGCACCACCGGCTACGAAGAAGCTGCCGCGCAGGGAATATTAGCGGGCATCAACGCCGCGCGATTAGCGCAAGAACAAGAAGCGTGGACACCACGCCGAGATGAAGCGTACATCGGCGTATTAGTCGATGACTTGGTGACACGCGGCACACAAGAACCTTATCGCATGTTTACCAGCCGCGCCGAGTATAGATTATTGTTGCGCGAAGATAACGCCGACATGCGCCTCACCCCCAAGGGCAGAGAATTAGGTTTAGTTGATGATGAACGCTGGCAGCGATTTGAAGCGAAACAACAAGCAGTAAGCAATGAATCCGAACGTTTAGATAAAATGTTAGTACGCCCAGGCAGCCCAGAAGCTACGCATATAGAAAACTTATTGCAGCAGCCTCTCAGCAGAGAATATCGCGTGATGGAATTGTTGCGGCGTCCAGAATTAACTTACAACGATTTGATGCAGGCAGAAGCATTAGGCCCAGCGCTTACTGATGAGCAAGCTGCGCAACAAATTGAAATTCAAGCGAAGTATGCGGGTTATATCGAACGACAAGAAGATGAGATTGCACGTCAAATACGGCAGGAAACGACAAAAATTCCCGCTGAATTTGATTACAGCAACATCAGCGGTTTATCAGCGGAATTAAAACAGAAGCTTGCGAAAGCGCGACCAGAGACCATTGGGGTAGCATCACGCATTTCGGGTATAACGCCAGCAGCGATTTCGCTGCTGTTGGTTCACGTTAAGCGTGCGGGATGACGTCGCGTGCGGTAGCGGCAGGTATTGAACGGCGGCAAGAAAACAAAATGACACTACACAAATTACTCATAACAGCACTGATAGAAAACCAACTCACTATCAACGAACAAGCACAGCAAAAATTAATAGAATATTTAAAATTATTGCAACGCTGGAACAAAGTCTTCAACCTCACCACTATCACCGATCCCCGCGAAATGGTATATAAGCACCTCATCGACAGCCTATTAATGCAACCCTTCCTGCATGGCGCTCAACTACTCGACGTAGGTAGTGGCGCAGGACTGCCCGGTATCCCGCTCGCTATCGTGAATCCCAACCTGCACTGGACCCTGCTCGACAAAAACAATAAAAAAACACGCTTCATGACCCAAGCTGTCGCGGAATTAAAACTAACGAACGTAGCCATCGTCAACGAACGCAGCGAAGATTTTCAACCCGAATTAAAGTTCGACACCATCCTCTCCCGTGCCTATGGCACAATAGCAATGTTCCTGACTACGACCCAACACCTCCTCGCCCCAAATGGAACATTTGTCGCCATGAAGGGCAAATACCCACAAGATGAATTGATCGACATTCCACCCCATTACACCGTAGAAAAAACCGTGCCAATTGAGATAAAAGGCATTACAGTAGACAGATGCGTGGTGGTATTAAGAAGGATGACAACGTGGGCAAAATAATCGCGATTACGAATCAGAAAGGCGGGGTGGGCAAAACCACCACCAGCATCAACCTCGCGGCATCATTCGCCGCCATGAAGCGCAAAGTTATGCTTATCGACTTCGATCCGCAAGGTAACGCGAGCGTCGGCAGCGGCGTGACTAAAGATATGGTGGAATATTCTTCTGACGAAGTGTTGTGCAATGAAGTAAATATCAAAGAAGCTTTGATTCGAACCAACGCCGGTTTTGACCTGCTCGCCACCCATCAGGAGTTAATCGTCGCGGAAATGCAACTGCTGCAAGCGCCACAACGCGAAGTACGGCTAAAAAATATTTTGAGCGCCGTGGTGAATGAATATGATTTCATCCTGATCGACTGCCCGCCCTCACTCAGCATTTTAACCGTTAACGCGCTGGTCGCGGCGGATTCCGTGCTCATTCCCATCCAATGCGAATACTACGCGCTGGAAGGATTAACGGGCTTACTCAAAACCGTGGAACAAATACGCACCACTATCAATCCCAAATTACACATCGAAGGCTTGCTGCGCACCATGTACGATGGCCGCAACCGTTTGGCGGTTGATGTTTCCTCTCAATTACTCTCCCATTTCCCCGACCGTCTATACCGTACCGTTATCCCTCGTAACGTGCGCTTAGCCGAAGCACCCAGCCACGGCACCCCCATCCTGCAATATGATGAAAAATCGCAAGGAGCGATGGCTTATCTGGCTTTGGCGGGGGAGATATTACGCAGGGATGAAACACTGTCCAAAACGGGATAATCAAAAAAAAATGCCAACATGCTGATTTTAAAGAGAAAATAATGCCGAGATGGGGTGCCTTTTTGTGCCTTTTTGTTGCACTATTTTCTGGTTGCGCTACAATAATATAAGATAGCTTGCCTTTTCGAAGGTATAAAGAAATGAAGAATTTCTATGTTAGGTTATTAAGCTTATTGGCTATCCTGTTTATTGCCCCGCAGGTTTATGCATATGTATTTAATGTCAATGGGGGTGGGGGTGGAAGCGGGGGTGTAGGCGGCACTTCACTCGGTTCGACCTGCCCAAGCTGCACTGCCACACCAACAACTTCGGGACAAAAATCAGGGCTCGAACCGCCATTATATAAAACTATTTATTACGATAACAAAATGACAAATACACGAGCGGTGACTAATTTTGATTATTTTAGCGCTAAAATTAATCCGTGCATAAATGATCCATATAGTTATGGCGCGGGTGCCGCAAACGCAGTTGAACCCCTTGAGGATATCAATTCACAGCCGCCTTCGGGTAGTTCGACACCACCAGATGAATGCACTGTGACAAATCTGGTACAATGCAATGGCGTACCGTGCACCAGCACTTCTCAAACCATCACCACGGCCGTAGCTGCCGTATGTCCTGCTGGTTATGTGCAAGTGGGGTCTTTCAATATGCAGCCAGAAGTAAAATATAACGCAACATCTATCACCGAAAACAGCCCTACAGATATACCAAATATGCAGACGTACCAAAGTTTGGTAAGTAAAGGTTTCCAATGTAGTGCAAGCTCTTATCCAAACGATCTTCAATCAGCTTGCATAAATGCGCCCGCTCAGGGGGTAGCAACTGCTATATTTGACTATGGTATACATACGCCTGTTCCAAACCCCACAGGAGCAGCGGGTGTGGTCGAATTTGATCACTTGGAATATCATAATTCAAGTACTAATAATGCTTGTTATACTGGTAATTCAAACTGTTCTGGTACTCCGGATACCGCTTGCTATCTTGGTTGGGCTGCAAATAGCCCCACCTATGGCACATCATCCTCATCCGCAAGTATTCAGATGGTTACCGGACCTAATGGTGTTCAACCCAATGATATAATGTCTACCTATGCCTTCTTCTATTATGGGAACATTTCATGCACCCTTCCATCAGGACCTTATTTCACTAACAATATGGCGCCTAGTTCTTTTGTGTGTGCTCGTCTTAAATCGCAGTACAACCAGATTAATCCGTAATACCATCACTCACATTAATTAGCGTATAATGTTTCGGATTCTGGATCCCGGCTTTCGCCGGGACGACTTTGGATGGCGGTGCCGCTTTGGATGGCAGTGCCACTTGATGCATGCAGGACTACTACACAAGGCAAAAATCATGACGCGTGATAAAACCCACTTCGGCTACCGAGAAGTGCCTACCGAAGAAAAAGCCAGTCTGGTTGGCGAAGTATTCCGTTCCGTTGCCCCTAAATATGATTTGATGAATGACTTGATGTCTTTGGGCATGCATCGGCTGTGGAAACAATTTACCTTGCAACAGGCGGGCGTGCGGGAAGGGCAGCGGGTGCTGGATGTGGCATCGGGCACGGGCGATTTGGCAAAAGCGTTTGCCAGACAGGTGGGACGTAGTGGCAAAGTCATTATGACCGATATTAATGAAGCCATGCTCGCGGTAGGGCGTGATCGACTGGCGGATGCGGGTATTGTGGGTAATGTAGAGTGTGTGTTGGCGAATGCCGAATGCCTGCCATTTACCGATGATGATTTTGATTTGGTCACCATTGCCTTTGGATTACGAAATGTAACGGATAAAAACGCCGCGCTGCGTTCTATGTATCGCGTGTTGAAGCCTGGCGGCAAATTACTAGTGCTGGAATTTTCTCATGCGACCTCGCCGTTATTGCAAAAAGCCTATGATGCGTATTCGTTTAATATTATTCCCAAGCTGGGTGAGATGGTGACAAACGATCGCGAGAGTTATCAGTATTTGGTAGAATCGATACGCATGCATCCTGATCAGGAAACGCTTAAAACCATGATGCAGGACGCGGGGTTTGAAAACGTGGAATATTTTAATTTGACAGGTGGAATTGTGGCGCTGCATAAGGGATGGAAATACTAAATGTAGCCCGGGTGCGTTTTTTGCACCCGGGGACTGAAATCTAAACGAAGCATCGCTCCCGGGTGCAAAGAACGCACCCGGGCTACGCATGGGAAAATATGAAAACATTTGCAACTTCTACACTTAATATGACGGTCAACTCGCTGCTGCAGCTTGACCCCGCTTCAGAAAAGCGGCTGCGCAAATTGCAAGGTGTGGTGGTGGCGATTGACATACTGCCTTTTCATCACATCATACAAATGCTGGTAAACGATAATGCGCTGCACGTGCAGGAAGAAGCTGTGCTACAACCCGATGTAATTATCCGCGGCACACCCTTGCAACTAACCGCATTAGCGCTTAATCAAGATCAAAAACAAAAATATTTCGCGGAAGATATTATCATCGAAGGTAACGCGGAATTGGCGCAAGATGTGCTGCACTTGTTTAATCACTTGCATATTGACTGGGAAGAGTTACTCTCCAATTTGATAGGCGATACACCAGCTTATCACGCTGGCAAATTCATGAGACGCACGACAAAATGGCTGCGCGAAGTTGAGCGCTCCTTCACAAAAAATGTAGATGAATATTTGCATGAAGAAAAGCAGTGGTTTCCCACGAGGGAAGCTCTGCAGGATTTTTTTGATGAGATTGATACTTTGAGACTAGACGTTGATCGCATCGAGGCGAGAATTAAGGAATTACAAAGTGAATAACGATTCGCGAAGGCGGGAACCTACCGAGCCGTGGTTCCCATTAACAACTAGGTTGACCCGAAAATGGGTCCCCGCCTTCGCGGGGATGACAATATGAAGATAATCACCCGACCACTCCGCCTCGCGCGCATCATCTACGTGATGATGCGCTACAACGTCGATGAAATCATCCTCGGCAAACACTGGTTTTTTCCCTTACGCATCGCGGTTTATTTCAACCCGTTTTACTGGACTACCGGCAGAAAATTAACGCGCGGAGTCCGCATAAGGCTCGCCATAGAAGCGCTCGGACCCATATTTGTTAAAGCCGGACAGATCGTTTCTACCCGTCGTGATCTGTTACCCGACGATATCACCAACGAATTGGCCAAACTGCAAGACCGCGTGTCACCCTTTCCCGGCAGAAAAGCCAAAACGATCATTGAACAAGCCCAAGGTTGTTCTGTTGATAAAGTATTTAAAGAATTTGACATAAAAGCACTTGCCTCCGCTTCGATCGCGCAAGTACATGCCGCCACCTTGTTGAGTGGCGACTCAGTCGTGGTAAAAGTCTTGCGTCCCAATGTACGTGCCATGATCGACCGCGATATTGATTTATTAATGATGCTGGCCAGTATCGCCAACCGCTATTGGTACAATGCGCGACATTTCAAACCCAAACAGATTGTGACTGAAGTCGCGCAAACCCTGTATGACGAACTGGATTTGATGCGCGAGGCGGCGAATGCCTCACAACTCAAACGTAATTTTGCCCATTCTGATTTATTGCATGTGCCAAAAATATACTGGAAGCAAACCAATCCAAACATGTTAGTGATGGAACGCATTCATGGCATTCCGATTCATGATATTGCCCGACTAAAATCCGCCGGCGTTAATATGCGAAAACTAGCGGAAAGTGGCATCGAATTATTTTTCACGCAGATTTTTCGTGACAATTTTTTTCATGCCGATTTACATCCCGGCAATATTTTTGTTTCCGTCACCAACCCTAAACATCCCACGTTTATTTTGGTCGATTTTGGCATTGTCGGCTCACTCAGCAAGGAAGATCAACGCTACATCGCCGAAAACATGGTGGCGTTTTTCAAGCGCGATTATCAACGCGTGGCGGAACTGCATATCGCTTGCGGCTGGCTATCACCTGATACGCGTGTCGATCAGTTTGAAGGCGCGGTGCGCGGCGCGTCAGAACCTATTTTCGAGCAAACGCAATATGATATTTCCTTTGGCCACCTGTTGCTTAAACTGTTTCAAGTGGCGCGACATTTTCAAATCAACATTCAGCCACAGCTGATTTTGCTGCAAAAAACCTTGCTGGGCATTGAAAGTTTAAGCCGATCTATTTCGCCAGACGTGGAAATCTGGTCTTTTGCCGGCCCGCAAGTAGAAAAATGGCTGAAAAGACAGATTGGCGTGAAAGCGTTTTTCAGCCGCATTCGGGAAAATCTGCCGCTATGGTCTGAGCAGCTACCACAACTACCTTCTTTACTGTTTGAAACATTATCGGAAAAACGCAAGCAACAAGTTGAAGAACGTTTTGCACAGCGAAATTCCAACAACAATAATCAGGACAGTTATAAAGTCAAGTTCGCCTATTTTCTGACGGGCGTTATTGCCACAGCGATAGGAGTCGCGATCTATGTACATTAATCGACGTGACGCTGGGAAAAAACTGGCGCGGGAATTGCAGGCTTATCAAAATGGCGGCGATATTGTGGTGCTGGCATTGCCGCGCGGTGGCGTGCCAGTGGCCTACGAAGTCGCGAAGGCATTGCACGCACCGCTGGATGTATTCGTGGTGCGTAAAATTGGCGTGCCAGGACACAGTGAATTAGCGATGGGCGCGATTGCGCCGCAAAATACCGTCATTTTAAACGACAGCATTATTAAACAACTTAATATTTCCAAACAGGAAATCGAGCTAGTTAAAGAAAAAGAGCAAAAAGAATTGGCGCGGCGCGAAAAAGCTTATCGCGGCGACAAACCTTTTCCGGAATTAAAAAATAAAACGGTTATTTTGGTTGATGACGGCATCGCTACAGGCGCCTCCATGCATGCCGCGATTGAAGCACTTTATAAATTTCATCCAGGCGCGATTGTGTGCGCTGTTCCTGTCGCATCGCTGGATGCTTATAGCTTACTTTCACCCTTGGTTAGCGCTTTCGTCTGCCCACTGATACGCGAGGATTTTAATGCTGTCGGCGCCTGGTATGCTGATTTTTCGCAGACGGAGGATGAAGAAGTACGGGAGTTGTTAGCGTAATCTGGATCCCGGCTTTCGCCGGGACGATGGATGCTGGTTTCGAGCCGACAGTCTTATTACCCCCACCGATTATAAATCGTCGTATATGACACCGACCCCAACACATGTGGTTTAATCGCGGCGAGAATCGTTTGGGCATCCTCGCCAGCAGGCAATGATAATTTGCCATCCAGCGCATACAACGTGAACACATAATGATGCGAGGAACCTTTAGGCGGACAAGGGCCGTTGTATTGTTCCCTACCGAAATTGGTTGTACCCACCAGTGTGCCTGGCGGAAGTTTAGTGACCCCTTCGTCAAGCTGTTTAGTATCTTTAGGAAGGTTGTATAAAATCCAGTGATAAAAGCCACCATTAGACCCGTCGGTATCAACCATAATAAGTGCGTAGCTTTGTGTTTTGGCGGGAGGGTTCTTCCAGGATAATTGCGGTGAAATATCTTTGCCATCGCAAGTATAAAGCACGGGCAACGGGCCATTATTGGTGGTTGCGGTACTGTTTATTGAAAATGTATTCGCAGCGGCACGTGCTATGGGTGCTGCGGTTAGTAATAACCCAATAAGTAAGTATAGTTCTTTACGCATTTTCTCTCCTTCATGATCATTTACTTTCGCACTTTCGACATCTTAAGTTAAACTAAATATTGAGACAATGGAGTTTAGCTCCCCAGATGAAATACAAAAAACGTATTTCATCCGGGCTGCATTAGCAAGTAAGGAGCCAAGGATGAAGACTGCGATTATATTAGGTGGTGGGCCAGCCGGATGCCAATGCGCGTTATGGCTTAAGATGTTGGGACTTGATCCGGTTATCGTTGAAAAAACGAATAAGCTAGGTGGGCTACAACATTTTAACCCCTATCAGAACAATTGGTTGATTGGCATGCGCCATACAACGGGGCGGGAATTTGCCAACAATGTGCAACAGCATATCGAAGAACTGGAAATTATCGTTTTATTCAATGATACCATCGCTGAATTTAATGCCCTTGAAAAGAGTTTTAGCGTGAGAGTAGGCAAACATCAGCTTGAAACCGCAAACATCATTATCGCTACCGGCTCTATGCCACGCGCGGAAGCCATAGACCTGAACGATTCCATCGCAGTAAATGCGGCTAATCAGGATTATAACGAGCGCGTTAAAACCCGTGCGGTGACCTTACGCGGCAGCAGGAAATGGCAAGCCAATCTTCCCAACGTTTTTGAAGCTCATCGTGAAAAGTTATTGGATAAGCGCGGCTTTATTGCTACAGATGCACATTGCCTGACGCCTTTAGCCAATATCTACGCGATAGGTGAAGTCGCTAACCGTATGCCGCCTTGTGTGTCTACCTCCATGGCGGATGGCGTGGTAGCGGCGAAGGCGATTCAGGATACATTGACGTAGTGAGTAGCCCGGATGAAATTAAGCCTGGATCCCGGCTTTCGCCGGGACGACGCGGTACTGGCTACTTTAATCTATCTCTCGCAATTCTTTCCGCCACTTCATTCGTGGCGATATTTTCATGTTTGGAGCGTTCGAAAATATCGTAAGCGGTGTGGTAAATATTTTTGATCTGCTCGACAGATTTGGGCAGGTCGCCGTGATCGTAAATAACGGCGACGTGAATTAGACCACCGGCATTGATGAGAAAATCAGGCGCGTACAAGATGCCGCGCTGGTGCAGTAATGCACCGTAGTGATGGTGCGCGAGTTGATTGTTGGCGGAGCCGGCGACGACAGCCACATTGAGGCGCTTGATGGTATCCATGTTTAGTACCGCGCCGAGCGCGCAGGGCGCGAATACATCGGCTTTCAATTCATAAATTTCTTCGGGATGACAGATTGCAACACCGAATTCATCAACGCAGCGTTGGGTAGCTTTGACATTCACATCGCACATGGTGATACGTGCACCGAGTGCGTGTAGTTCTTTAGCGAGGTAATAACCGACATGGCCTGCGCCCTGGATGGCAACGTGCACACCATCGAGTGTGTCGCGGCCTAACTTGAACTTCACTGCTGCTTCCATGCCGCGTCGCACACCTAGCGCTGTTAATGGTGATGGATCACCATCCGAGCCGGATTTGCTGGTGCACGTTACATAAGGTGTGCGGCGGGCGATGATGTCCATGTCATCCGTGGTGGTGCCGCTATCCACCGCGGTAATATAACGACCATCAAGGCTATTAATAAATTCACCAAATTTTTCGAAGTATGCTTCACGGTCTTTGATGACCTTAGGTTTGATTAATACGGCTTTGGCGCCGCCGTGTGGCAAATTGTTAATAGCGGCCTTGTAGCTCATCATGTAACCGAGACGCAATACATCTTCTATGGCTTTATCGACTGTTTGGTAGGCAACACATCTCGTGCCGCCGATGGCTGGACCGCGGGATAAATTGTTTATAGCGATAATGGCTTTCAAACCAGTTTTGTCGTCAATTTTGGTGTGGATTTCACCGTAACCGAGGAGGTCGGCGTAGCGCATGAGGCTATCGCAGGCGGTGTAATGGATTTGGTGACGGGATTGGTTGTTGACGACGACTTCGACCATTTGCAGCTCCTTGCAATTCGTAGCCCGGGTGCGTTCTTTGCACTCGGGATGTGACTTCGTTTAAACATTGCTCCCGGGTGCAAAAAACGCACCCGGGCTACGCCTACTATTTAACTCCAGCGCGTTTCTTTAGCTGGTGGACAGCGTTGATTTGCGCGGTGAGTTCGGCAAGTTCGGCTGTCGCTCTGGCAACATCCAGTTTTGCGACTTTGCCAGCCAATGATTTTTCGGCTTGTTCTTTGGCGGCGATGGCTGATGCTTCATCGATGTCTGCTGCGCGCATGGCTGTGTCTGCTAACACTGATACAACGTAGGGCTGTACTTCTAACATACCGCCCGAGATGTAGAACACTTCTTCTTCGTCATTTTTCAAAATGACACGTACGTGGCCAGCTCTTAGTGAAGTCAGCAGCTGTGAATGGCCAGGGGCAATGCCCAGTTCACCCATTTCGCCGGTAACGAAGACCATGCGGCCTTCGCCGGAGAAAATTTGTTTTTCAGCGCTAACAATCTCAATGCGCAGAGTAGGAGTCGTCATAAGTTCTTGGCCTTCTCCACTGCTTCGTCAATGGAACCTACCATGTAGAACGCTTGTTCTGGCAGGTGATCGTATTCACCACTCAAGATGCCCTTGAAGCCACGAATGGTTTCTTTGGTCGAGACATATTTGCCTAGTGTGCCGGTGAATACTTCGGCCACGAAGAATGGCTGTGACAGGAAGCGCTGAATTTTACGTGCGCGCGACACAGTCTGTTTGTCTTCTTCAGACAATTCATCCATACCTAAAATGGCAATGATGTCTTTTAATTCTTTGTAGCGTTGCAAGGTTTTTTGCACGGCGAGCGCCACTTCGTAATGTTCCTGTCCAACCACTAATGGATCGAGCTGACGGCTGGTGGAATCGAGCGGGTCGATCGCTGGGTAAATACCTAATTCAGCGATTTGACGTGACAATACCACGGTCGCATCCAAGTGAGCGAAGGTAGTGGCTGGTGATGGGTCAGTCAAGTCGTCCGCGGGTACGTATACAGCTTGTACCGAGGTAATAGAGCCGTTTTTGGTTGAGGTAATACGTTCCTGCAACACGCCCATGTCTTCAGCAAGGGTCGGTTGATAACCTACCGCGGAAGGAATACGGCCTAACAGTGCGGATACTTCGACGCCTGATAGTGTGTAACGGAAGATGTTGTCTACGAACAACAATACATCTTTACCTTCGTCACGAAAACTTTCGGCGATAGTCAAACCAGTGAGCGCCACACGTAAACGGTTGCCTGGCGGTTCATTCATCTGTCCGTACACGAGTGCCACTTTATCCAACACTTGCGATTCTTTCATTTCGAGGTAGAAGTCATTACCTTCACGGGTACGTTCACCCACACCAGTGAACACGGATAAACCGGAGTGTTCTTTCGCGATGTTGTTGATGAGTTCCATCATGTTTACGGTTTTACCTACGCCAGCGCCCCCAAATAAACCAACCTTACCACCTTTAGCGAAGGGGCAAATCAGGTCGATAACCTTGATGCCGGTTTCCAGCAATTCTTGTGAAGGCGCTTGTTCCGCAAAGCTTGGCGCCGGACGGTGAATAGGCAAATATTCGTTTGTTTTGATTGGGCCAGCTTCGTCAATTGGTTCGCCAAGTACATTCATGATACGGCCAAGTGTTTCTTTGCCCACTGGCACCATGATTGGCTTGCCAGTATTGGTTACTTCCAGGCCGCGGCGTAAGCCATCGCTGCTACCCATGGCAATGGTACGTACCACGCCGTCACCGATCTGCTGCTGCACTTCGAGGATGAGTTTTTTCTCATCGACGACCAATGCGTCATAAATGCGTGGTACGTGATGGTGGGAAAATTCCACGTCGACGACCGCGCCGATGATTTCTACTATTTTGCCTTTGTGATCATGTGCCATTTCGCTACCTCATTTTAAATGTTCCCGGGTGCAAAAAACGCACCCGGGCTACCTATATAACCGACGCGCCTGCTACGATTTCCGAAAGTTCTCGGGTAATCGCGGCTTGACGTGCCTTGTTGTAAATCAATTGTAAACTGGTGATTAATTCTGATGCGTTATCGGTCGCGCTGCGCATCGCCAACATTCGCGCCGCTTGTTCACAGGCGATATTTTCTGTTACCGCGCGATAGACCTGTGATTCGATGTAGCGATCTAGCAAGGTATCAAGCAACGCAGGCGCATTGTCAGGTTCATAAATATAATCCCAGTGATGTTTTAACTCTGAATCTTCGGATTGAACCAGCGGCAGTACTTGCTGAATACGCGGCTCTTGGCGCATGGTGCTGACAAATTCATTGGAGCACAAATACAATGCGTCTATGCGCCCTTCCAGATAAGCATCCAGCATCACTTTGATAACGCCAACTAAATCCGTCACGCTCGGCATGTCGCCTAAATCACGCTTGTGCGCCACCACATTGCCACCTATACGCTTGAAAAACCCCATGGCTTTGCTGCCGATCAGGCATAAATCCACTTCGATACCGGCATCGATATCGCGCTTGATAGCTTTAATGGCATTCTTCAGCAAATTATTGTTTAGACCACCACACAAACCTCGATCAGTACTAACAATAATATAGCCAGCGCGATTAATTTCACGCTTGCTCATAAATGGATGATGGTATTCGGAATTCGCTTCAGCAACGTGACTAATTACATCCAGAATTTTCTTGGCGTAAGGAATAGCGCGCGCCATGCGATCCTGCGTTTTACGCATTTTGCTCGCGGCCACCATTTCCATCGCCTTGGTAATCTTTTGCGTGTTTTTCACGCTGGCGATTTTCAGGCGAATTTCTTTAGCATTTGCCATACATTAATCCCAGGATTGATTAGCTTTAAACGATTCCAGAATCGTACGCAGTGTTTGCAGCACTTCGTCATTCAGCTCGCCAGTCTTGTTGATGCGCTCGATGAATTCTTTGTAATTCGCATGCAAATAAGACAGTAATTCTTGTTCAAACATGGCGATGCGATTTAATGGCACATCGTCCAGATAGCCCTGGTCTGCCGCGAACAGGATAGTTGCTTCTTCCGCGACGGAGAGTGGCATGTATTGTTTTTGTTTCATGACTTCAGTAATGCGTTGACCGCGTTCCAACTGCTTGCGTGTCGCTTCATCGAGGTCGGACAAGAACTGTGAGAACGCCGCGAGTTCACGATATTGCGCGAGCGCGAGTCGCACACCACCAGCGTACTTTTTGATAATCTTGGTTTGCGCCGCACCACCCACACGCGATACGGAAAGGCCCGCGTTGATAGCCGGACGAATACCGGAATTGAACAAGTCGGTTTCCAGGAAGATTTGACCATCAGTAATAGAGATAACGTTGGTCGGTACGAACGCCGATACGTCGCCTGCTTGTGTTTCAATAATTGGCAGCGCAGTGAGTGAACCTGTTTTACCTTTCACTTTACCGTCTGTCATTTTTTCCACGTATTCCGCGTTGACACGTGACGCGCGTTCCAACAAACGTGAATGTAAATAGAAAATATCGCCAGGATAAGCTTCACGACCTGGTGGACGACGCAGCAACAAGGAAATTTGTCGGTATGCCCAAGCGTGCTTGGTCAAATCATCATAAATAATCAAGGCGTCTTCGCCGTGATCACGGAAGTATTCGCCCATCGCACAGCCAGCGTAAGCTGCGATATATTGCATTGCCGCAGGATCAGAAGCGGTTGCCGCAACAATAATGGTGTGTTTTAACGCATCGTGTTCTTCTAAACGTCGCACAACAGCGGCGATAGATGAGGCTTTCTGGCCGATAGCGACATAAATACATTTTACGCCGGTGTGTTTTTGATTAATGATGGTGTCAATAGCAATAGCGGTTTTGCCAGTTTGACGGTCACCAATGATCAATTCACGTTGACCACGGCCGATTGGCACCATGGAGTCGATTGCTTTCAAGCCGGTTTGCATTGGCTGGTTGACAGGTTGACGGAAAATAACGCCTGGCGCCACTTTTTCAATGGGCGAGGTTTGGGTCGCTTTAATTTGACCCTTGCCATCAATTGGATTACCTAACGCGTCAACAACACGTCCTAACAGCGCTTCACCCACTGGCACTTCAAGAATACGACCGGTACATTTAGCCGTTTGGCCTTCGGATAATTTTTCAGTTGAGCCAAGTACAACAGCGCCGACTGAATCACGCTCAAGGTTAAGCGCCAAGCCATAGGTGTTATCGGAAAATTCGATCATTTCACCTTGCATTGCATCAGCCAGGCCGTATAAACGCACGATACCATCTTTTACGCTGACGATGGTGCCTTCGGTGCGAACTTCAGGCTTGATATTAAAATGCGAAATGCGTTCTTTGATTAGCTCGCTAATTTCAGTGGGGCTTAGTTGTTTGACTTGCACGCTCATTTTTATCACCTCTTAATTTCCCGCGTGCAAAAAACGCACCCGGGCTACAATGCCG
>DAIDIB010000003.1 GCA_027459575.1 Gammaproteobacteria bacterium
ATCAACAGCGGTACGACCAATATCACTGGCGTAAAACGTGTCGGCGAATTATTGCGCCCGGAATTTAAAAGTCTGGGATTCACCACACGCTGGGTGGAAGAGCCACCTGACATGCATCGCGCGCCCACACTTATTGCCGAGCGAAAAGGTAGTCAAGGCAAACGATTGTTGCTGATCGCCCACCTGGACACGGTCTACCAGGGTGGCAAAAATATCGCGACTTACACACAGCATCAAAATACCGTTAAAGGACCAGGCGCCGCGGACGACAAGGGCGGTGTCGTTGTTCTTGTTTATGCTCTGAAAGCGCTACAGGCGATGCACGCGCTGGACAATACTTCCATTACTGTTGTACTGACCGGCGACGAAGAAGATTCTGGCAAACCCACCACCATTTCTCGCAAACCATTAATAGAAACGGCGAAACAAAGTGACGTGGCGCTGGATTTTGAGCCTTCTATCACCTTGGAAACAGCGAGCACCGGGCGACGTGGTATCAGCAGCTGGATCATCGAAACAACGGGCAATGAATCGCACTCCGCGACTATTTTCCAAAAAGACGTGGGTGACGGCGCCATTTTCGAGCTGGCACGTATTCTGCAAACCATGCGTACTAAACTTGAAGGTGAAAAAAACCTGTCATTTAATCCTGGCATTTTACTCGCGGGTAACAAAGTGATTTATCTGCGTCAAGACGCCAAAGGAAACGTGTTTGGCAAAGATAATGTCGTGGCAAAAACCGGCACTGTGGCGGGCGATCTGCGTTTTCTCTCTGATGAGCAGCGTGGCCGAGCTGAGAAAAAACTATCTGCCATTGTCAAAGATTCATTGCCAGGCACGCATTCTACTATACAATTTAATGATGGAATTCCGGCCATGACACCGACCGCGGCGAATCGCGCGCTGCTCGCGCAATATAGTACGGTCAGCGTGGATTTAGGTTATGGCAAAGTGAAAGAATTTGATCCTGGTCAGCGAGGCGCGGGTGATATTTCTCATGTGGCGGCACTGGTGCCGGCAAATTTGGCGGGCTTAGGCCCTATTGGTTTTGGTACACATTCTGTACTGGAAGGTGTTGAGCTGAACTCTTTTCCCATCCAGACAGCGCGAGCGGCGTTACTGATTTATAGGTTGACTCGCTAGTAACAGGAATAAACGCATGATGCGGTTGTTAAAATATATCTTAATTTGTGTAATGGTCGTGGCATTCGCCAACATTGGCAGCGCCATGGCAGAAACGTCTCATAAACATAAAAAGAAATCACACCACACGCGCCATTATCACAAAACAAAAAAAACCAGGGCGCATAAAAGAGTGTACAAGCCACAAGTGGAAGCGCCATCTGATGGACGCATGAGCATGGCATTGCCAGAAAATAAAACGCCGCCGCCCACCGGCATCGCGAGCTTTTTCACAAAACGCGTTGCGTCAGTGGAAGATCGCATGGTGAGTTTTGTGCATAAAACGGTTTCCAATTTAAAATACAGCGTTTATAAATTAGGCGGCGGACATTTTGAGCCGGCCCGAGGCGTGTACATTCTGGATTGTTCCGATTATGTCGATAATGTGTTGCAAGCGGTCGACCCCAAAGCCTATTCAGGGTTGGTGAATTACACAGGATCAGATAGACCGACTTCACAGCACTATTATGATTTTTTTACGGAACTGGATGACGATAATATTCAGCATGGCTGGACGCGTATTAGTGATGTAGAAGACTTGATGCCCGGCGATGTACTCGTTTTTCGTTATAAGCGTGGTGTGCACATGACAGGTGGACACGTGATGATCGTGATGGATAAACCGATTGGCGATGATAATACTTTTTTAGTACGAGTGGCGGATTCCGCGCCATCTGGTCACAGTCACGATACACGTCAGCCTAATACCTCTGGTATTGGCATTGGCACGTTATTATTAAAAACGGATCCATCATCTGGGCGCCCCTCTGCTTATGCATGGAAAGTAGGCGCGCCATGGAAAAGCAATGTGCGCATTGCAATGGGTAGACCGGTATATTCATCATGAGGAGTGGAAATATGGAATCAACAAGGGAAATATTCGAAGATAAAAAACATCAAGTAGAGAAAAAAAGTAATGTAGATGCGTTTCTTGCCAAGCTAAATGCACCTGGGCAAGTGGCAGTTATGGAAGAGTTTGGAAAGTGGGCTGAAAAGTTTAAACTTACCAATCCCTCATTACAAAATGCGGGAGAAAAATACCTGGCGCTGATGTTAATGCTCAACAGTGGAAGTAAAAGTGCGTCGCTTTTTTCTTTAGAATCACCTCTCTTGGTGGAATTCTATTTGCCATTTATGATGACTAACGTGCCTGAGATGATGCAGAAAGGTTTTGATGCGGCACAAGAAGCAGGCGCGGCGACTACACAAAGTAATTTATTGCAACACTGCGCAATTACGGCAAGTGCCGACAATTTTAATAAAATGTGCGAGCTCCTGAACTTAGCGGTACATGGCGTCGAATACCAGACGCTTATGACACGCCCTAATCCAGCCTTACGTATTCCGGTCGCGCCTTTATTTATAGCGGCTTACTGCGGGAATTATTCTTTGCTACATGATATGTGTACCCATCTGGACAGAACGTCGTTGACTGAACTGGAAGAACATACTGGTTTATCGCTCATGCATTTTGCCGCCATGGGTGGTGATATGAAAATTATTGAGTATCTTTTCAATGTGCAAGGTCTTCTTTTAGATAAAGCAAGTAGATCGAGCATAACACCATTTGCCTATCTGGCACTATCCAACAATCCAGAGGCGGTCGCCAGGTTTATAGACCTGGGTTACCAACCCACAAAGAAAGACAAGCTGGATTTTAACGATCTTTATCATAACAATGATATTACAGAACTGCGCAAACGCTTCACACAATCTGCGATTGCGCACGATATGCCTTATGCTTTGCGAGAAGCGATGGGTGATCCATCTATTCTGGCTGTGAAAGCGGCGCGAAAAATGATTGAACAGCAAGTGACTAACACCAAAAATTTATTGCTGGAAATGATTATTGGCGCGCGGGAATTAGTTAAAGCAGATAGTTTGTTTGAGCTGCAGAATACCAAAACATTGGCGCAAGATATTGTTAATAACGCGCACGAGCAAATTCTTTCTTTTATACATTTGATTAACGATGCGCCGGGTCTGGGTGACCGTATTCAGCAAGCTCTGCATGAGATTGATGGTAAACTGAATGAATTATTGGCGGTGAACGCCAGCGTGGCGCCACTGCGACGGTCTTCGTCACCTCAGCCTTCGTTAGGGTACTCGTCTGCGCCGAAGCCGTCCTCTCCATCGCTGTCTGATTTAAGCTTTCGTTCACAGGCGCCACTACCGTCCTCAAGCGCGCCGCTACCAAGTTCATCGCCACGGTTAACATCCGCACCACTGTCGTCGCCGTCTTCTTCTTCCACGCATCGAATGATGTCTGATCTCGAATGGGAGCGTCAGGTCGAAGCAAATATTGCTCTCACTCGCGCGGAAACGAGCTCGCCGCGTGTCGTTGAAGATTATTATCCAGATATGCTGGATTTAACCCTTGATGATTTTGAGTCAGTACCTGAAGAATTATATGATTTTGCCAGTGAGAAAAATGAAGAGGATAAAAGAGAAAAGAAAAGTCCTAAGCGATAGTTTTAACTATCACTGCCTTCAAATAATCTGATTCCGGAATGCAGGGATGCAACGGATGATCGGAGCCTTGGTGACCACGTTCCAGTATCTGCACGGTGTTTTGTGTGCGTAGCGCGGCGCGTTGAATGGTGTTAATTAATTCTTCCATGGCTAGATGCATGGAGCAAGAACACGATACTAAAATACCATTCGGTGTCAGCAGCTTGAGTGCCAATTCATTTAATCGCAAGTAAGCCGTGAGTCCTTCTTTTTTATCTTTGCTGCGTTTGATGAAGGCGGGTGGGTCGAGGATGATTACGTCATAGTGTTTTTTCACTGCGATTAGTGCTTTCATCGCATCGAAGGCATCGTCGTTGATGATGGAAATTTTATTTTGCACGTTATTTTCTTGCGCATTTCGCTTGATGTAGTCGCAGGCGAATGCTGATGCTTCGATGCAGTCTACGTGTTTTGCGCCAAATACCGCGGCTTGAATGCCAAATGCGCCCAAATAACTGAACACGTCTAACACCTTGGCGTCTTTGACATAATCTTTTAGTCGCAAACGATTAAAACGGTGATCGTAAAACCACGCGGTTTTTTGCCCTTTCAGTAATGGCGCGTGAAATCGCACGCTATTTTCTTCTAATAAAATATCATCCGGTGCTTCGCCGTAAGCGGTGGTAATGTAAGTGTCTAGTCCTTCTTGTGTGCGGATAGCGCTGTCATTGCGGTAAATAATCGCTTTTGTTTGTGGTAACACGGCGCATAATGCCGCGACTAATTCTTCTTTGTGGTGCTCCATGCCGGCGGTATTGATTTGGAGCACGATAATGTCATCATATTGATCTGCCACTACGCCTGGTAGCTGGTCTGCTTCGCTGAAAATTAATCGATAAAAGGGCTTGTTAAATAATTTCACGCGTGTGGTGAGGGCTCGGCGGATGGCTTGCTCGAAAAATTCAGCGTCTAGTCGTGCGTTGGCGTTTGTGGAAAATATCCGGGCGCAAATAAGAGAGTGTGGATTGATGTACGCTACGCCTAATATCGCCGAATCCGCGGCTTGTACGTGCACTTGTTGGCCGGGCGAGAAGGATTTTAAAGGCGTGGCTTTAGTATCGATTTCATTGCTGAAAATCCAGGGGTGTCCATTGCGAATGCGGCGGTCCTCGCCTTTTTTGAGGCGGAGTGTTGATAGTTTCATAATGTTGGAGGTTAATGCGATAAGTGAGCGGAGTCAAGGCGTCATCCCCGCGAAGCCTGTCATCCCCGCGAAGGCGGGGACCCATGCTCGGGTCAACTCCATCGGTGATATGGTAACTACGTTCCGGAAAGACGTCGTCCCGGCGAAAGCCGGGATCCAGCTATCATTGCTCCCCACTCCTTCCCAACGAAGGAGAGCTGGAAGGTTCATGTTGTTTTTCGTCCTTTTCCTCAATATCTTCCTCTCGAGGCATAAGCTGCGGAGCCGATGCAGGCGGCCGTTTGGCCGGGTAGAGTTGGCCATCGTCTGAGAAGAATGCCAAAGAGGGTGCCTTGGGCGGTGTGCTCTGATGTTTTTTCACTGGCGGTGGATCGATGGTGCTGGCCACCGAATCTTCACTTTCATTCATCTGGCTTGGACGTGGTGATGGAGTAGCAGTTTCTTTAACCTCTTTGGTGGGATGGGATACATGCGAACTTCTAGTGGTACTAACAGATCTTGCATCTGTCGCAGCACGAGTCCTGCGATCTCTTCTTGATGCTGTGTCTCTGGCTAGTTTGTCACCTCGAACGGTTTCAGTACTGCTTTCAAACTGTTCTACGAATTCACCAAACCATAGATATTCCTTTTTGTCTAACGCGATACCCCATTCTGTTTTTAGCTCATCAGGTACAGGATATAGTTTGGAAATAGTGTTTAAATAATGTAGGTGATAAAAATCTTCCTGATAGCAAAGAGGAATATTTTTCTTGCCATTTTTTAAATCTCCCATTTCTTTTGCTGTTGGCAACGCGAAAGTAAGACGGTTTTTTTCGATGGCTATTTTATCAGGGTTAATAAGTGTTAGTTCATCAAAAATTTCATTGTAGCCAAGATCGGCTAATTTCCACATTTTTTCGACCATCGCACCTATGGAACTTTTACAATCTACGTCCTGATCAAATTCAGTTTTATATGCTCGTCTCAAGGAGGGTCTCGCTGAGGCACCCGGAATAGGTGGCTTAATACCATCGTTTAATTCCGTCAGATGAAATCTAACTTCGGCGTCATATTGGGCGCGAGCATTTTCATCGTTGCGAATGCAGCTGATAATATAGGAACGCATTGTGTGATAAATTAGGGCTAAATCTGAATCGCCGGGCGATCGTTTCCTGTATTGTTCTATGCGTGCATCTTCACCCAGTTTAATTGCGATGTTCAGCCATTCAGTTACGCTACTTTTAGCGGTGGGAATTTTGGCGCGATAAAAGTCATCAGCAAGTTTTCGTTGCTTTGCCATTTCAGGATCAGTAATAAAACTGGCTGCGGAATAAATGGCAGCTGTCGCGCTTGCTAAATAACTGTCTTCAGTTTGTTTTTGTTTTACTTTTGGGTAAGCATCTAAAAACGCGATAAGCACCAAAGGATTCGGCATCGGCATAGGAAACATTCCTTTTGTATATATTTAGATCATCCGTACTAACTTATCCCTCATACTAAAGGAGATTTCTTAAGAAATCCTTAAGAATAGAAAAATGCAAATTTTACTTTCGTGTAATAGTGTTTGGTGTAAAATTCATGCAGTCGTCGTCCCGGCAAAAGCCGGGATCCAGTGTGTATTAGCTAAGGAGTTGGCTGTTCATGGCGTTTTTGAATTTCGCGTTAGGTGAGACGGTTGAGATGCTGCGCGATGCAGTGCGAACGTTTGTGGAGAGTGAAATTGCTCCGCATGCAGCCGAAATTGATCATAAAAATCTCTTTCCAAGTAAATTGTGGCCTAAATTGGGCAGCCTAGGGTTGCTTGGCATCACAGTTGAAGAACAATTTGGTGGGTCGGGTTTAGGTTATCTGGATCATGTCATTGCGATGGAAGAAATCAGTCGTGCCTCGGCTGCCATCGGTTTAAGTTATGGCGCGCATTCTAATCTCTGTGTCAATCAGATCCGTTTAAATGGTACGCCTGAACAAAAGCAGCGTTATTTGCCCAAACTTTGCAGTGGCGAACACATTGGCGCGCTCGCCATGAGTGAAGCACAAGCGGGCTCGGATGTGATGGCTCTGCAGTTACGCGCGGAAAAGCACGATGACCATTATGTATTGAATGGCACGAAGATGTGGATTACCAATGGGCCGGATGCTGATGTGCTGGTGGTGTATGCCAGAACGGATAAGCAATCCAGAACCAGCGGTGTGACGACATTTATCATCGAAAAAAATTTTCCGGGTTTTAGCACCGCGCAAAAGCTCGATAAATTAGGCATGCGCGGCTCCAACACATGTGAACTGGTTTTTGAAAATTGTAAAGTGCCAGCGGAAAATATTTTGGGTGAAGTCAACAAGGGCGCGAATGTGTTGATGAGTGGTTTAAATTATGAGCGTGTGGTGCTGGCGGCGGGTCCGGTGGGTATTATGCAGGCGTGCATGGATTTAGTCATTCCTTATGTGCATGAGCGCAAGCAATTTGGCAAAGCGATCGGTGAATTTGAATTAATGCAGGCAAAAATCGCTGATATGTATACTGCTCTGCAGACATCGCGTTCGTATTTGTATGCGGTGGCAAAAGCGTGTGATCGCGGGGATGTGACGCGCAAAGACGCTGCTTCAGTGATTTTGTATACCGCGGAGCGCGCGACGTGGGTAGCGGGGCAAGCGATACAATGCCTGGGCGGCAATGGTTACATCAATGAATTTCCCGCGGGACGTTTGTGGCGCGACGCTAAACTTTATGAAATCGGCGCGGGCACGTCGGAAATTCGTCGTATGTTAATTGGACGAGAGATATTTGAGGAACATAAATGACAAATTTCAAAACTCAAATCAAACCTGACGATAAAGTTTTCCAGCAAAACGCTGAAGTCATGGAAGAATACACTGCCGATTTTAAAAAGCGTTTGTCAAAATTACAGGATGGCGGTGGTGAAAAAGCCCGCGAGCGTCACCGCGCGCATGGCAAGATGTTACCGCGTGATCGCATTGACGCGTTGATTGATCCTGGCAGTGATTTTTTAGAACTATCCGCTTTTGCTGGTTACGAATTATATGAAGATAGTATTCCGGCGGCGGGTATTATTACGGGTATTGCTAAAGTCAATGACGTGGATTGTATGATTGTCGCTAACGATGCTACGGTTAAAGGCGGCACTTATTATCCCATCACGGTCAAAAAACATTTACGCGCGCAGAAGATCGCCGAGCAAAATCGCTTGCCGTGTATTTATCTGGTCGATTCTGGCGGCGCTTATTTACCAAAGCAGGATGAAGTGTTTCCTGATGAGCAACACTTCGGCCGCATTTTCTTTAATCAAGCCAATTTGTCAGCGCAAGGCATTCCACAAATCGCGGTTGTCATGGGTTCATGCACAGCGGGTGGCGCGTATATTCCCGCGATGTCGGATGAGACAATTATGGTAAAGAACCAGGCGACGATTTTTTTAGCGGGGCCGCCGTTGGTCAAAGCGGCGACTGGGGAAGTAGTGACAGCTGAAAATCTGGGTGGCGCGGATGTGCATTGTCGTATCTCGGGAGTCGCGGATTATTACGCGCAAAATGACGCGGAAGCCATTGAGCAGACGCGGCGTATTGTCGCCAATTTGAATTACAAAAAAGATTGTCCTATCAAGCTGCTTGAACCTAAAGCGCCGATTTATGATCCCAAAGAAATATATGGCATTATTCCCGCTGACGCGCGTTATCCCTTCGACGTGCGTGAAATTATCGTGCGCATTGTGGATCACTCTGATTTCGATGAATTTAAGGCTTTGTATGGCAAAACCATGGTGTGTGGCTTCGCGCATATCTGGGGCGTGCCGGTTGGCATTATCGCCAACAATGGTATTTTATTTTCCGAATCCGCTCAAAAAGCCGCGCATTTTATCGAAATTTGCGCGCAGCGTGGTATTCCTTTGTTGTTTCTGCAAAATATCACTGGCTTCATGGTGGGCAGCAAATTTGAATCGGAAGGTATTGCGAAACATGGCGCGAAACTAGTGACAGCGGTCGCGTGTGCCAAAGTGCCAAAAATCACCGTTATTATTGGCGGCAGTTATGGGGCGGGCAATTATGCAATGTGTGGTCGTGCTTACGAGCCGCGATTTTTGTATATGTGGCCCAATGCGCGCATCGCGGTGATGGGTGGTGAACAGGCGGCGAGTGTGCTGGCGCAAGTGACTGGCGACAAGAAGAAACGTCACGGTGAAATGTGGACAGAGGAAGAGGAAAAAGCGTTGAAAGCACCGATACTCGCGCAGTACGCGGAACAATCTTCTGCTTATTATTCCAGTGCGCGTTTGTGGGATGATGGTATTATAGATCCACTTGATACACGTAAAACGGTAGGGATGAGTTTGATGGCGGCACTCAACGCACCGATTTCCGATACTAAATTTGGCATTTTCAGGATGTAAAAATGACATATGAATTTATTACGGTTAGCACCGAACAGCAGCTTGCCACGATTAGCTTGAACCGACCTGATAAACGCAACGCCATGCATGGCCCGATGATTGCGGAGTTAATTGAGGCGATGAAACAACTGGCGAAGCAAGAAGATGTAATCGCGTTGGCGATACGTGGTAATGGCGAACATTTTTGTGCGGGCGCGGATATCAACTGGATGAAACAAATTTCCGCGGGATCTTACGAGCAAAATTACGATGACGCGCAATATATCGCTGATTTGATGTATACACTATATAATTTTCCCAAACCAACGGTTGCTATCGTGCATGGCGCGGCGATGGGCGGTGGCCTAGGTGTGATTGCCGCATGTGATATTGCTATCGCTTCTGATAATGCAGCATTTGCTTTCTCCGAAGTTAAAATTGGCATCGCGCCTTCTACCATTAGTCCATATATAGTCGCGGCAATAGGCGAACGCGCGGCGCATTATTACTTTCTGACGGGCGAAAAATTTAACGCGACAACCGCGCAGCAGATTGGATTGATTCATCAAGTTGTCATCAATGACGAATTAACTGACGCCGCAAAAAAAATTACCGACACTTTATGTAACAATAGTCCACACGCCATGAAAGAAATCAAACAATTATTACGTGGCATTGCCAAGGAAAAAATCAGCGAAGCGCTGTCGCAAAAAACCGCCGAACATTTGGCGAATATGCGTGTGTCGCCTCAAGCTAAAGAAGGCTTGTTGGCATTTAACGAAAAACGCGCGCCGGTATGGAAGTAACAACAATGACATTTCCCAAACTGGTTAAAATTGTCGAAGTCAGCCCTCGTGATGGCTTGCAAAATGAAGCAACACCTATACCAACCGATATTAAAGTTGAATTTATCAATCAACTGAGTGACACGGGCTTAAAAGTTATTGAAGCCACCAGTTTTGTCTCCCCCAAATGGATTCCGCAATTGGCAGATAATACCGAAGTCTTTCAGCGAATCAAAAAAAAATCTGACGTGAGTTATCCTGTGTTAGTGCCAAATAAAAAAGGTTTGGAGGCTGCTATAGCTGCTGGTGTAAAGGAAATCGCTGTGTTTACTACTCCTTCAGAACAATTCTCACAAAAAAACACCAACTGTTCTGTGGTGGAAAGTATCGATCGCATCACCGAAATTATCTATGACGCCAAAAATTACGATTTACGCGTGCGAGGGTACATTTCATGTGTGATTGCTTGTCCATACGAAGGGAATATGGCGCCAGAAAAAGTCACCGCACTTGCCAGGATACTGCGAAAATTAGGCTGCTATGAAATTTCATTAGGCGATACGATTGGCGTGGGTACGCCACGACCAGTCAGATTGTTACTTGATAACGTCATGGGCGAAATTCCTGTAGAACAGCTAGCCGTGCACTTTCACGATACCTATGGTCAGGCGCTCGCTAATATTTACGCGGCGCTCGAAATGGGTGTGGCGACGATTGATAGTTCAGTTGCGGGTTTGGGTGGTTGTCCCTACGCCAAAGGTGCTTCCGGCAATGTGGCGACAGAAGATGTGATTTATATGTTAAATGGCATGAATATTAAAACGGGCGTTGATTTTGCCAAGCTTGTTGCGGTGGGAAATTTTATCTCGAAGCAGTTAGGCAGAGAATCTCGGTCAAAAGTGGCGAAAGCGTTGGGTTGATGTTGCTTCAAAATAATATAAAATTACGGAATTAGCAGCAAGAGCAGACCCATGAGACCTGGAAATTTTTCTGATCCAGTTATTTTAAATACTACTAGATGTTGTGGCTGCCTTAATAAGAAAATATAAAATTGCATTAGTTACGTACGCTTTCGGAATAACAATGTAGCAGATGTCATCGTTAAAAGTGCGATAAGAGCAAGTGGCCAGTACTCCGGCCACAAATTGTTAATTCTATCACCTTCAAGGAATACGCCACGGACGATAATGAGAAAGTATCGCATTGGATTGAGATAAGTAAGGTCCTGTATAAACGGAGGCATATTGGCAATGGGTGTTGCAAAACCTGACAGAATGATAGCAGGAACCATAAACATAAAAACTCCAAGTAGCCCTTGTTGTTGGGTAATAGCAAGAGAAGATATCATTAGCCCAATACCGATGGCTGCGAGTAAAAAAAGAAACATACCGAGACTCAGAGCAAGTATGCTGCCTACAAATGGTACCTGAAACCATGCTATTGCCATAATAACAATAAAAATTCCCTCTAGCGCTCCAATAATAAGACCAGGTATTGCTTTTCCAAGCAAGATTGCGAAAGGTGTCATGGGTGTTACCAATAGTTGATCGAAAGTTCCTTGCTCTCTTTCTCGAGCTATTGAAAGTCCGGTTACTAGTAAGGTTTCTAAGAGCATAAGAATTGCGACAATACCTGGTACGATAAACCACCGAGACTGTAGGTTGGGATTGAACCATGCACGAATTATTAATTTTGCTGGTGGTTTTGTCCAATTGCTTTTTATTGCCCAATTTTCATTAAATGCAAACAGTATTCCATTAACATAATTGAGAGCAATTGTTGCAGTATTCGAGTTACGTCCATCAATAATGACTTGTATATGTGCAGAACGATGCTGAAGCAAATTACGTGTAAAATGTCGATCTATATGAAGAATTAATAAAGCATTTTGATGATTAATGAGTGGTGTGATTTGTTTGGTGTTCTCAACGACAGCTACTTGCTGAAAGAGAGGAGAGCCTTGAAAATGTCCTAAAAGTTCACGCGAGGCAAAGCCAGGGTCTTCATTATAAACTGCATATGGAATGTGATTGAGATCGAAGGTGGCGGCATATCCAAAAACTAAAAGTTGGACGATAGGTGGGCCGATTACGACAAAGCGATTTTTCTTGTCTCGAAGAAGTGTTAGAAATTCTTTAATGGCCAAAGCCCAGATACGCGTCAACATACTAATCAAGCCTCTTATGTGAGCGAAGGAACGTCACACTAAAAAATAAAGTAGACATAATAAAAAGAGCAAAACCATTCCATAACAATATAAACCAAATGTTCCCAGCCAAAAAAAGTGTTTGCAAAATGCTTACAAAATAACGGGCAGGAATAATATGTGTAATAATCTGGATGATAAATGGCATAGAACGAATATCAAATATAAATCCAGATAAAATAAAAGCGGGCAGAAAAGTGACTATGATAGCTGCCTGGCTAGCAATAAATTGATTGCGGGCAATACTCGAAATTAATAAGCCCATTCCCAAAGCTGTCAGTAGAAACAAGGCGGAGAAACATAACAACAGCCAAAAACTACCTACCAAGGGTACTGCAAAGATAAAAACAGCCAGAACAACAGATAACAGCATACCTCCTATACCTAAAATAAAATATGGAATAAGTTTGCCAAGCATGATTTCACCCATGGTGACGGGCGTTGCCATGAGCGCTTCCATCGTACCGCGCTCCCATTCTCTTGCCATAACTAACGAAGTTAGTAAAGCTCCAATCAGTGTCATAATAATGGCAATTAAGCCTGGTATCAGGTAATCTCGACTGCGTAACGCTGGATTGAACCAGATGCGTTGCAGATTATCTACAGGAATAGTAAGAGTTGCTCCAATACTTTGAGAGTATTGTTTTAACCAGACTTGCCAAACACCTTGAAAATAACCCTCAAGAAGAAGAGCATTATTTGCATTCACACCATTAACGATAATTCCTGCTGGTGCATTCTTGTTTTGTAAGAGTTGACGGCTAAAATCATCACGCAGCCAGAGAACGCCGTCTATTTCTCTAGACATCATTGCCTGTTCTGCGGTTGTCATATTCAAATATGATTTGGGTACAAAAAACGGGGATTGTTTTAGCCCCGCTACAAAAGAATTCGTAACGGCGGTTGGTTTATCAACTACCATTGCAATAGGCACAAGCCGTGCATTCAAAGATACTCCATAACCGAATAAAAGAAGCAAAAATACAGGTAAAACAAAAGCAATGGCAATCGCTGATGGATCGCGGATAATTTGAATAAACTCTTTGCGAATTAGTGCGCGTAATCTTTTAATATTCATTAAATTTCCTTACTTTGGCTTCGTGCTGCTGGATGAGATGAATAAAAGCATCATTCATGTCAGGTTCAGGATGCATTTCATCACGAGCCTTAGCGCGAATTTTTTGTGGTGTGCCTTGAGCAAGTATTTCACCCATGGACATTAGCACAAGGTTATCGCAATATTCCGCTTCATCCATAAAATGAGTCGTAATTAGCACAGTGACTCCTCTTTCTGCCAAATCATTAATTCGCTGCCAGAATTCGCGACGAGCCAAAGGATCAACGCCCGATGTAGGTTCATCCAAAAAAAGGATAGCTGGCTCATGAAGAAGTGCGCAAGCTAGTGCAAGACGCTGTTTTATTCCAAGCGGCAAAGTATCCGCGTTTACATTCTTATAATGATTTAATTCAAACTCGTTTATGACCAACCCAATACGGTTTTTCATTTCCTTTCCGTATAAACCATAAGCAGCGGAAAAGAATTGTAGATTTTGAAGAGTACTTAGATTGCCATAGAGAGAAAATTTTTGAGAGACATAACCAATGCGGGCACGCGCGATGGTTGAAGCATGATGCATGTCTACTCCTGCTACTTGCAAGCTGCCTGAGGAGGGCGCTAAAAGCCCACATAACATGCGAAATGTTGTTGTCTTTCCCGCACCATTAGCACCTAATAGCCCAAATATTTCACCAGTCTTGACATCGAAACTAATATTTTTCACTGCAAGGAAACTACCAAATGCGCGGCTTAAATTTTTAATCTCAATAACAGTTTTTGTTTTTATGAGTTGTGATGGAGATGTTTGATGAATTTGTAAAGTTTTTTCATGAGCTTCAGTTTTTTTACCTAGCAGATCTACAAAAACATCTTCAAAAGAGGGAGTAACACTTTTCCAATTTTCTCCTGTTTGAGGATGAGGCGGGTTATCCTTGCAGAGAACTCTGATTCCTTCCGCTGTAATACGGGCATCTAATATTTGATCTCTATCATGTAATTGTTTTTGCAAATGTCTCCGAGAGATATGAGATTCGGTGACGAGATAAGTGCGATTTACCAAGGAACTTCGAAAGGCATCAGGTGTTTGTTGCTTCAGCAATTTACCTTCATGAAGAATTATCACTTCATCACAACGTTCAGTCTCGTCGAAATATGCGGTGCTAATCAATACAGTGCTGCCGGCATTTTTAATATTCTTTATGATTTCCCAGAGTTCACGACGTGAAATAGGATCGATGCCCACCGTCGGTTCATCCAGAAGAAGGAGGCGAGGTGTGCGCAACAAGGTGCATGCCAATGCCAATTTTTGTTTCATCCCTCCTGACAGGTCGCCTACTCGACGGGTAGCGAACGGTCCTAGTCCCGTTAAATTCAGAAGTTCACGTTGCCGGGCATCACTTTTTTGTATGCTCAATCCTTGAAGGGCAGCGTAAAGATCAAAATTTTCTCTGACTGTCAGGTCTTCGTAAAGGCCGAAATGTTGTGGCATATAACCCGTCATGGTTTGGATACAAGCGGCATCTTTTTGACTGTCTACGCCAAAAACCAGGATTTTTCCTGTATCTGGTGAAAGCAGGCCGGTAGCGAGACGTATAAGCGTCGTCTTTCCTGCACCATCAGGTCCAAGTAAGCCGGTAATACTGCCTGCAGTTAAAGACAAATCTAGATTCTTAACAGCTTGTACTTGCATTCCGCCAGAGATAAACCTTTTAGTGACCTGGACGAACTGGAGAGGACAGTTTGTCATATGACTAACTTCCGCAAATCTGGGTGTTCAAGGGTTGTGACGAGTTGTTTTTTAGGGGTATTTCTACGGTTACTGGCATACCAAGTCGCAAGCTAAAACCAGGATTACAGGCATATACCCGTACTTGATACATTAGCTTGGTGCGTAATTCAGTGGTCTCTACATTTTTGGGCGTAAATTCTGCTGTTGGAGAAATGAACCCTACCCATCCAGAAAATCGTTGATTTGGAAAGGAATCGCTTAGAATCCAGGCTCTCATGCCAAGTTGTATCTGTCCTAATGATTTTTCTGGAAGATATGCGCGCACCCAAACTGGATTATCAAGCGCGAGTGTAAATACAGGATTTTGTGGTGTTACCATGTCTCCTGGCTCAAGAATTCGATCCTGAATAGCTCCGTCTTGTGGGGCATAAAGTTTGCTATCAATGAGATCTTGTTGTGCGATAGCAAGCGCTGCGCGATCAGCTTGCAACTTATGTTGAGCGATCTGATGTGTGGCCGTGGCATCATCCAGGTTTTGTTTTGATACAGCCAGTGATTTGACAAGTACCCGATTTCGATCCAAGGTGATTTTAGCGTTTTTTAATATTGCTTCCTGGGCTTTGACCTGTGCCTGGTTTTTGTTTACTGAATCCCGAAAGCGTGCAGGGTCTAACTCTGCCAGAAGTTGGCCCTTATGTACGCGATCACCTTCTTGTACGTAGAGGTTAAGAATGCGCCCATCAACATAAAATGCAACCTGAACTTGACGAATGTCTATATTGCCATAAATAACAAGAGTGTCAGAACGAGATGCTCGTTTAAACAGCCAATACGTTATTGATGCACCAATAAAAAGAAGCAGTAAAATAATAATCGCACTTTTTTTCCTGGAAACATCCATGTTTCGATCCCAATAAAACTTAGATATTGATTTTACAGAATATCAATGACAAAATAAAATTAAATATAGGGACAGGTGACTGTGGATACCAGAAGCATAAGGAAATGCCTTCCTGTTGGCTGCATGTTATTTGTTTTTTTTCTGAGTAGCTGTCATGTTGGGCCTGATTTTGTTCGTCCTGCAGTACCTAAAACAGCCATGTACACAAAAACAGCCCAAAGTTTGGTTTCGGGTAATGGCGAGCCTTCTCAAAGGTTGGTCGCTAGCAAAAAGATTCCTGCCGCATGGTGGCAATTATTCCATTCATCTTCACTTGATAAAATTGTTCAGCAAGCAATAGCAAACAGTCCAACGATTGAAAGTGCGCGGGCAAAACTGGCAGGGGCGCAGCAGTCGATAGTCATAGCCAGAGGTGCATTCTATCCACAAATCGATGCTAGTGCGAGTGTGGAGCGTGAAAAGGGGCCGCCACTAGCTTTTGGATTGTTACCGGCGATAAACCCTAATGCAAAGGTACCTACTTACAATCTTTATTCATTAGGATCGACAGTAAATTTCGATCCTGATGTGTTTGGTCTCACAGCTCGACGAGTTGAACAACAAACAGCGCTGGCAGAAAATCTGGCCTACCAACTTGCAGCCGCTCAATTGACGGTGACAGGCAATGTTGTTATACAGGCACTCACTATAGCATCACTGCATCTGCAGATACGTACGATGGAAGAGCTTATAGCAGATGATGTAAAAAACCTGGCTTTGGTACGTAAGAGACTTTTAATTGGTACAGTCAATCGCACAGATCTGGTGCTTGCTGAAAGTCAACTTGAGAATGATCGTAGTAACCTGCCAACACTCAAACAACAGTTAGCAGCAGCTGAAAACGCGTTGACTATTTTAGTGGGTCAATTACCCGCTGACTGGACACCACCTCGTTTTGAACTTGAAGATTTTACTTTGCCAGCCGATCTTCCACTTATTCTTCCCTCTGCACTGGTTTCGCATCGGCCTGATATTCTGGCAGCAGAAGCAAATCTTCATGCTGACAGTGCAGCAATAGGTATTGCTGTTGGCCAGCTTTTTCCAGTTATTAACCTGTCTGCTTCAATAGCTCCTACCTCATTGACACTTAATAAACTATTCAACAGCTCCAATTTGGGCTGGGATATACTTGCAGGCGCTACTGCGCCTATTTTTCACGGTGGTACGCTTATCGCGCAGAAAAATGCAGCCATCGAATCATTTCGATCTTCTGTTGCTATATATCAACAAACAGTATTAGAAGGCTTGCGTCAAGTTTCAGATGTGCTTCATGCTCTAAGCCATGATGCTGAAATAATAAAGGCACAGCGTCGTTTGCTTAATAATTCTCGAACAGCGGTCGTTTTACAACGTCAGCGTTTTTCTGTTGGTGCTGTCGATCTATTATCCTTGCTTGATGCAGAACGTAGCTATCAGCAAGCACGTATAAATTATGCCCGCGCGCGTGCTCAACGTTATTTGGATAGCTCGCAGCTTCTTGTTGCATTAGGCGGTGGGTGGAGTAGAGCAGCGACTTGTGACGAAAGAACGTGTCGCTAGTATGAAAATAGCCGCTATTGCACAACCGGCTACAGCTTATATTTCTCACCGACTGATTTAATAAGTCTTGAATAACCCGAACCAGAATCTGAATCCGAAGATGATTCATCACCAAATATTTGACGAGCAATAATTTTATCCTGATCAGCTGTCGCTTCGATCGCATCAAAAAATCTGTCTTGTTCAACCTTTGGCTCAACAGTATCAAAAAACTTCAATCCTTTATATTCTTTTGAACCAAGCAGTGGCCGTCTTTCTTCGTCATTATCTTCCAGCACAATTTGTTCCAATCTGGCTATTCTCTCTTGCCTTTTAATTTGCTTAATCAGATTTTCTTCATGCAATTCGGTTGCCTGCCAGTTAGCGGCAAACAGCACTGAGGCAGTGGAAAAACCTGTTAATATTAATCCTGCTTTTACAGCGCCATTTGCAGGATCAATATTGGTTAAGTCTTTAAGTGCAAAAGGGAAGCTATTGAAATTAACCAAGCCTGTGAATGCGGCGTCAACTAATGATGCTACAAGAACAAGTGTTTTCAGTTTCAGCCAATAACTGGGAGGCGAAGCGGGTTCTTCAAGAGCTGGTTCCGCATGTTGCTGCGCTTGAAAAAATTTATTACGTAATTTGGTTCCTGTGTTAACGATTAGACTATAAAGGAACGGTAGTCTGCTAATCTCAGAAACCACCGCGCCGGATGTGGATATCAAGATTAGAAGTTTAGTTGTGGATGCCGATAATAGCGTTTTCAGAAACCCCATCATATTTTTATACCTGACAAAAGCATTACTGGTGTTGTAGTAAGTGCCGAAGACTGTGGAGATAAGATTCAGTAATCCCACGCAGGCAGTGGCGGCGATGGCGGGAGTGAATTTAGCATTGCCTTTTTGCACTTCCTTGATGACGCCGATGACATTGTTCATGGAGGTGGGAATGTTTAAGGATAAAGTAGCAACTGTATTTGAAACCGCAAAAAACAGCGCGAGAATTATTTCAACAACCACCCCAGTAGTCGACATGTCAACTGATGAGGTAAATAGCTGCAGAAATAATTCATATAATTTCATTGAGCTAAAAACGGTATTAAGAAACATAAATGACAGTGAAACGTAGAGCATTATTCGTGTAAATATCAGCACGCCGTTCCATTTTACGCCAAAGTCAGGAAGGACCCAGTTTGAAAACCAGCCGGGTGTTTCATCGGACAGGTCAAATA
Organism: Gammaproteobacteria bacterium; assembly: GCA_027459575.1. GTDB lineage: Bacteria > Pseudomonadota > Gammaproteobacteria > DSM-16500 > DSM-16500 > Aquicella. Next base: position 18,668 of record DAIDIB010000003.1, read on the forward strand.
AATTCTCATCTTCTCCTGGGAGTTCAGGGACATATTTAACATCGCTATCAGGCTCGCTAAAATACCGAAAAATTGCGGTCATACGAGTTGCCAGGTTGACGATAACATTTGAAGAAACCGCGGCCAGTACAATTGGAATTTTTAGACCTTGTGGCGCGATCGCAGTCGGGTTGCTTGTGTAGCTTTGATAAATCCTATCTGCGTTCGCTTCTGCGCTTTGTACTCCAGTGCCTGCCGACGAACCCACTCGACCAGCGGAAAATGTGGTAGCCCAACCGTATTTTTTAACCCAGTTGAACGTGCTGCGCGCAGCACCTTTGACTTTGTCATAGGCACGACTTAACATGGTTTTTCCCTCGTTTGTGTCGTCCCGGTGGAAACCGGGATCCAGTTATTATAATGTTCCCGGATGAAACTAAGAACGTTTCATCCGGGCTATATTTATTTTATTTCTTTTTGTAATTTGCTGTTTTTTATGCCGTAGCAAAAATAAATCACCAATCCGAGCGCAGACCATATCACAAAGCGCATCCACGTAACAAACGGTAACTGGGTCATCAGCCAGACACAGCTGATAACACCTAGTGCTGGAATTAATGGATTGAATGGTAATTTGAATGGTCGATGCAAATCAGGATGTGTGATGCGTAACACGCTAACGCCCATGCAAACAAAAGCAAATGCAGCCAGTGTGCCAATGTTTACTAATTCGGCCGCGCGATCAATAGGGGCGAAACCAGAAATAAGCGCGATCACCAAACCTGTTAACATGATGGAACGAACAGGTGTGTGTGTGCGCTCGTTAATTTTTTCCAGCGATTGTGGTAGCAGGCCATCGCGTCCCATCGCCAGACAAATTCGAGTCAAGCCGTAGTACATCACTAAAATAACTGTCGTCAAACCGGCGATCGCACCGGCTGCGATGATTCCCGCGCCAAAGCGATAACCTAAATTAAGTAAAGCATCTGCCACAGGTGAACGCACATCGAGTGTTGTGTAAGGCGCGATGCCAGTTAACAAGCCAGATACAACAATGTAAATCAGCGTGCAAATTGCGAGTGAAACGATTATACCAATAGGAATATTTCGCTTAGGATTGATGGTTTCTTCCACCGCGCAGGAGAGTGCGTCAAAACCAATGTAGGCGAAAAAGACTAATCCAGCGCCTTCCATCACGCCTGTCCAGCCGAACGGCATAAAAGGTATCCAGTTTTCTATGCGCACATTGAATGAAGCAACAAAAATGAAAACGCCTACGGTAATCAGCTTGATAAACACGACAATATTATTAAAGCGCGCGCTGTGCCTCATACCAATGATGAGAATAGCGGCGATCAACACAATAATGCCAGACGCTAATACATTCATAATGCCACCGTTAAATGGCGTGCGCGTGATGACTTCTGGCAAGTGTATCCCCGCCGCGTCAAATAAATTGACGACATAACCCGACCAGCCGATCGCGACCGTCGCGACACTCATGGCGTATTCCAGAATCAGGTTCCAGCCTATGATCCACGCGACTATTTCGCCGAGCGCGGCGTAGGCAAATGTGTAAGCACTGCCTGTTCCGCCCACGCTGGACGCGAGTTCCGCGTAAGCGAGCGCCGCGAACATGGAAGCGATTCCCGCGAAGATATAGGAGATGACGATAGCAGGGCCTGCCTTGGTGGCGGCGGCGACACCCGTTAATACAAACACACCAGCGCCAATGATGGCGCCGATGCCCATTAAAGTGAGATCAAAGCCGGTTAACGTTTGACGCAATGATGACGGAGCGGCGTGGCTAATTTCTTTTGTTCTTAGCAATCGTCGTAGCATATCGTTAAGGCTCGTTAAGGTATGGTTACATATTAACCTACTTGACTACTTTATGCCAGAAGATCGCAAAACAGACTCACAAATGCCAGAGGCCTTCCATTCGCAGCCTTGACAAATTTTATTAAATTTTTCAATAGTTAACTTGTCCGACATCACTTGCTTATAATTTGACCATGTGATTGTGGTGTCGGCTGTGAGCCCGAAAAGTTCACCATGCGCCGCATCCAGGTGTCTGACCTTGGCTTCACTTTCGCATGCCAAGTCGCGCTTGTGAGGGCAGGGGCCGCATATATCGTCTGTGTTGGCAGCAATTGTGATGGGTTCATGGTCGCCATCAGGACTATTTAAGCTGGCCATGATGGCATTGAAGTTGCGTATAAACTTCTTGGAATAACCCGCGCCTTGAAAGCAGAACGCACATAAAAAATGGTGCGGTCTAAAACTCCTCATCAGCTTTTTGTCCACAGACGTGGTATCATGATGCTGACCGCCACGAGTTTCATCAGTTCAGAGGCGACGAATGGCAGCAAGCCAACTGTTACGGCATTTTGCCAGCCAACAAATTGCGAGAGCTGTGACAAGCCGAATGCAAAAATAACCGTGACACCAAGACAGGCAGCGATAAAGCTCAGGAAAATATTTTTGGCGAATCCAATTTTTGCCAGATAACCGCTGATGAACGCGGCGGGAACAAAACCAATGAGATAACCGCCGGTTGGGCCAACCAGTACATGAGGGCCTGCGCTGAAGTCTACAAATACCGGCATACAGCAAATGCCCGCGACCAGATACGTCAGCACAATATACGCGCCATAGCGCGGACCATAAGCCATGCCAAGCATAATCACCGTGGCGCTCTGGAAAGTCAGCGGCACAGGTTTTAACGGTACGCTAATTTGCGATGCGAATGCCAGTACCAACACACCCGCCAGACCTAAAATAATCTTGCGTAGCGTAGAGTCTTCGTTAGTCAGAACGACGTTTTGCAGGGTGGTCGATAGGGGGAGTGAATAGCTCATGACTTCCTCAGTTGGTTAATTGACTTCACAATCATAAAACGGAGCCGCTCGCGTAGGCAAGCGGTATGGTGTTCGGGTCGACTCCATCGGGGATAACGTTTAATATAATTTTTAAAGTCATCCGGTGTGACTGAGGAAGACGTCGGGGGTCAAGTCTCATCTACATCATCTCATACTGTGGGCCACTGCCCCCTTCAGATGGTGTCCAAGTAATATTTTGCGTGGGGTCTTTGATGTCGCAGGCTTTGCAATGTATGCAATTACCGCCATTGATCATGAGGCGAGGTTCATTTTTCTCGTTACGCAATATTTCATAAACACCAGCCGGACAATAACGCGATTCAGGTGAGGCATATTCATCCAGATTCACCACAATAGGCACGCGATGACGATCTTTTAATTTTAGGTGATAAGGTTGATCTTCGGTGTATTGCACATTGGCCAAATACACTGATGTGGGTAAATCAAATGTTACGACACCATCATGCTTGGGATAAGAAATTTTTTTATTGTTAGCAGCTTTTGTTAAAGAGTCGTGATCAGATATTTTGTGATGGAAAGTCCAGGGAGCGTGTCCGCGGAAAATATAAGTGTCAATGGCGCAATAGGCGAGTCCTGGCCATAATCCCCAACGTAGGGCAGGGCGAATGTTTCTAACTTTGTATAAATCGTTCCAGAGCCAGCAATTTTTAATTTGTTCGGGATAACTTATACATTCCTGGATCCCGGCTGGAGCCTGCCCCCAAATGCTTTTGTCGGGGACCGGGACGACTTCAGTAGTATTTGTCGGGGCGACATCAGTGGTATTTGTTGTGACGAGCATTGAGAAAATCGCTTCAGCAGCCACCATCCCAGATTTCATGGCATTATGAATACCCTTAATTTTCGCGACATTTAAAAAGCCTGCCGCGTCTCCCACAATCACACCGCCTGGAAAAGTTAATTTAGGAAGAGATTGTATGCCACCTTCAATTAAGCTACGCGCGCCGTAGGCGATGCGACGACTTTTTTCCAACAATGGCCGCATACTGGGATGTGTTTTGAAGCGCTGAAATTCTTCGTATGGGTTCATGTACGGATTGTGATAATCAAGACCAATGACAAAACCGATGGATAATAAATTATTTCCAAAGTGATAGGCGAACGTGCCACCATACGTTTTGTTATCCAGCGGCCAGCCTACTGAGTGCGACACCTTACCTGCCTGATGCAACTCAGCTGGTAGTTCCCATAATTCTTTAATGCCCAGGCCATAGGTTTGTGGATCAGCGTCTTTATTCAAGTTATAGCGCTGCATTAAAACTTTGGTTAATGAGCCGCGACAGCCTTCTGCCAAGATAATTTGTTTTGCGCGTAATTCCATACCGGGTTGATAGTTCGCCTTGTGCTCTCCCAAACGATCAACGCCTTTATCGCCAGTGATGACACCGACAACACGATCGCCGTCAAAAATAGCTTCCGTCGCTGCAAAACCTGGAAAAACATTCACGCCTAAACTTTCGGCCTGTTCCGCTAAAAACCGGCAAAGCTGGCCGAGGCTAATAATATAATTGCCGTGATTGCGCATCTGAGGCGGTGTTGGCAGCCGCAAGAGCTTTTTTTCTGTCAGTAAGTTAAATTCATCGTGCGTCACTGGCGTGTGCATTGGCGGATTTTTTTGCTGCCAGTCGGGTAGTAATTCATCCAAGGCGCGCGGTTCAAGCACCGCGCCAGATAAAATGTGCGCGCCTACATTATCGCCTTTGTCGATGATGCAAATATTTAACGCCACGTTATTTTTTAAGCCAAGTTGTGCTAAACGAATGCCAGCAGCTAAGCCTGATGGTCCCGCGCCAACAATCACCACATCAAAATCCATGTATTCACGCGTCATAGTAACTCCACCGCGATAGCTGTTGCTTCTCCGCCACCGATGCAAAGTGTCGCGATGCCGCGCTTCAAACCGTTCGTTTGCAGCGCATTAAGCAACGTGACGATAATTCGTGCGCCTGTCGCGCCGATAGGATGACCAAGCGCCACACCGCCGCCATACACATTGACTTTTTCGTGCGGAATTTTTAATTCATGCATGAAAGCAAGCGCGACCACAGCAAACGCTTCATTCACTTCAAACAAATCCACATCCTCAATTTTCCAGTTTAATTTTGCCATCAACTTGTCAGTGGCATCAATGGGCGCGGTGGTAAATTCCGCCGGAGCTTTCGCGCTTGACGCATGCGCGATAATTTTCGCGACTGGCGTTAAGCCACGTTTTTTTGCTTCTGATAAACGCATCATCACTAGCGCCGCCGCGCCATCCGCGATGGAGCTGGAATTACCTGCCGTCACGGTACCATCTTTAGCAAAAGCTGCTTTCAGCGTGGGAATTTTTTCATAATTTACACTAAAAGGACGTTCGTCTTTATTGATGATCACTTCACCTTGTTTGGTTTGTGTGATGATCGGAACAATTTCATTGGCAAACAGACCTTCACGCGTGGCATATTGCGCGCGCTCGAAGGAACTTATGGAATACTCATCTTGCTGGTGACGCGTGAAGCCGAATTTTTTCACGCATTGTTCGGCGAAATTTCCCATGGGTTGTCCAGCATCGTAGGCATCTTCCAGACCATCCAGCGCCATGTGATCGTAAATTTCGCTTTTACCGTATCGATAACCTTGTCTCGCTTTTAATAATAAATAAGGGGCGTTGGTCATGCTTTCCATGCCGCCGCCTACCGTAATATCGATTGTGCCAGCAAGCATCATGTCGTGCAGTAACATCACGGCTTTCATGCCAGAACCGCAGACTTTATTTATCGTCGTGCAAGGGGTGCTATTGGGAATGCCAGCACGCAATGCGGCTTGTCGCGCTGGTGCTTGTCCTTGTCCAGCGGGCAGCACACAGCCCATGATGACTTCGTGTATATCCGATGTTTGTAAACCAGAACGTTCGACGGCTGCTTTAATGGCAAAGGCGCCCAGTTGATTGCCGGAGAATTCTTTTAGCTCGCCGAGTAAATTGCCGATGGGGGTTCGGGCATAACTGACAATCACGATGGGGTCTTGCTGCATGCTAACGTCCTTAATTTTAACTTGGAGGTTAGTCTATGCAGGGTTGGTGATTTTCTCAAGCTTAATGTGTCATGGTCAACTTCATCGGTGATACGGTAACCACGTCCCGGTAGGTCTGTTTTTTTTCTTGCTGCGCTGCGAAAAAGAAACAGAGCCTCCCGGTTCGCCGTTCAATACCAGTGAATGTTAGACAAGCAATTATTTATTTATCCGATCATCCAGCTTCTCATCCTGCGACTTGTCATGTTTAAGCATAGCCTGGATTTTTTCGAGGTCAGCGGGGCTCACTTCGAAGCCAGCGTGCTTTAAGGCTACGACCGGATTTTTTTTGAACTCTTCACGAAAGGCGAGGTTATTTTGCCATTCGCTAAAAATTTCATTCAGGTTAGTAGTCATAAATTCACTATAACATATCTTTTATATACAGATGTTGGCCATATAATTTAAAAATGTTCAATATGTGATAACCAACTCGCTTACACTTAAGATTTCCTTAATTATAAATGAATAAACTCATAATATTAGGAGTAAAAAAGGCGAGGATAGCTACATGGGTATGTCACATTATCAACTCCCAGCGACCACCGATTTAGCAACAGTTGGTCCTCAATTACGGGCTGCTTACACACGATATTACAAGAATCAACAACGCCTGGATTTTTTCGACTTAAATGACTATTTTTTTAAGATTGGCGCGCGTGAAGAACAAATCGCCACTTTAATTTTTGAATTTGAACTTATTGAGCAAAACTATAAAACCATGTCTCCAGAAAGAAGGCTTGGCTGGTTTTGGAATAGTGGCAGTGAAGTCTACAGCGAATTACATAAAATTTTAGGCGAAGTAACTATTGATGATCGACTCATCGAGATAAACAATTTACGCCGATATGTGCGCGACAAGCTGGCTTTCGACGCGATGAAAAGTAAAACGTGGCCAACATCAAAAGCGTTGTTTGATAATATTGAAGAAGTGGTGGGAAAGCTGGTCACAGTAAAAGAAAAAATGAAAATTAACAAATTACTTCATACCATGCCTGACCTTGTGGCGTTAAGAAATAATATTCAGGCAATCAGCGATGGTTATCACGCGGCAAAAAGTGGTAAGTCAGAAAATTTAAAACGTGAAAGCTCGCTGGCTTTTATTGATTTTGTCGCAAGTACCAGTGATGAAGTTTATGGCACTGCTTATCGAGATAAAAAGCGCGAAGAAAATGAAAAAGATGCCGCGTATCGTGACGCATACAACACACACAAAGGCATGATTTTGTATGCTCTGCTGCAAGTTGAGGATGAATATCAGGGATGGTTTTTATCGCCCCATCGAAGTGCCTTGTTTAGAGAATGTTTAGTTGCGCTTGGCTATAGTAGTTTAAAAGAAATCACATTGGATGAAAAAGTTGAATGGCTGCGTGCTCTTAGTTCGCATTTAGATACTGTTCGATCTATTAAAAGTCGAATTAGAAGTAAAGATAATAAAACAGCCTATGATGATTTGCTTGCGCAATGGAAAGATCGAAAATTATCGGATCTCGATACAATCAAACATGATATTGAAGACAAGATTTTTAAATTTGAAGAAATTAAAAAACAACCCTCCTTCATTGTTAGCACGGCGAAATCCGCCACTTCATCATTAGCAGCTTACGGCATTCAACGCGCGGCGGTTATTTATGTTACTGAGTATGCGTTGATTCCCGCGGTAACCGCCACACTTTCCGGACTGGTCGCAGGCCCAGTGGGCGCGGTGGTCGGTGGTGTGGTAGGGCCCTTTGTGGCAAATCGAATTGGGCGTTTAGTCAGTGAAAAATTAATTCCCTCCGCGGTGGGAAATCTGTGCGCCACTATCATTGAAAGAATCGCGACGACATTGGGTGAGGCGGCGGCGGCAGTGGCGTTTGGGCTGTTTTCAGTGAGCGCGAATGGCATGCAACGATTATTAGGATTTTATAAAGAGCACGTATCGGAAGATTTCGATGAAGAATGGGTTAAAACCTTGCTTGATTTGCCAGACAGCATGATCTCGGCGCAAGAAAAGCAGAAGATTCGTAAAGTGCGTGGTCTGCCTGAACCACAGCATAAGCAGTCAGACTGGGTGGTGCCTAAAACTACTTTGTTTGGGCAACTTAGATTCTTTGATAATTATGAAGCGAGTAAGCAGGATAAAGAGTCTGCGGCACCTGCTCCGGCAGTTGCGACAGCCAAAATGTAATCGCCTATGCATTTCCCGTTTCAGTGAGTTGAAGCGATGTAGGAATGTGCGCGTTAGCGGCCGCTATTGAACGGCGGGCTACACAAATCCCCCCAACACTTTCTCTATTTTCGCATAATCCGGCTCATTTGCCAGTTCAGGCACTTGTTCGGTGTATATAATTTTTCCTTTCGTATCAATCACAACCGCCGCGCGTGACAACAACCCCGCAATAGGACCATCTGTCATCAACACGCCATAATCTTTGCCAAAAGAAGTGTGTCTAAAAGTAGAAACCGGCACGACATTTTTTAAATGCTCCGCCACGCAAAAACGTGATTGGGCAAAAGGCAAATCTGCGGAAACGCACAAAAATAAAATATTTTTATGCTTCTCAGCGATGGCGTTAAATTGCTTCATTGCTTTGGCGCAAGTGGGTGTATCAAGACTTGGAAAAATATTCAAAACGATAGGTTGTCCGAGCAGATTTTTTAGATGTGCTTCACTAAGATCAGTTTTAGTCAGGGTAAAATCTGGCGCTTGTGATCCGACTGCCGGCAAACTGCCAATAGTGTTAATATTGTTACCTTTTAGTGTAATAATGGACATATTCTTTCCTTAAATAGCAGGGTATAATAGATATATATACAGTGTAATGGGATATTCTCATGACAGTCAGCATGGAAGCAAGATTACAGCTAATCAGAGCATTTCCATGCTTTACGCAATTCAGCGTCGAGCAATACAAAGAACTCGCAGTCCTTATGCAAGATAAAACCTGTCAGCCACACGAAGTTATTGTGACAGAAAACGATTTAATCGATTCTGTGTATATTATCGTGAGTGGCGAAGCAGAGGTGACGCGCACAGTCACGCACCGCAAAAAATCCTTACAGTCACCCGTCGCGGTGTTACATAGCGGCGAAGCGATTGGTTTGAACGATACGGGATTTTATTCAAAAACAGGAAAGCGTACCGCTACAGTGACAGCATTGACAGAGATGTTGTTGCTGCGTCTTGATATAAAAGATCTATATGGGTTTCTCAAAAAACACAATCTTGAATTATCCATGTACGCCGCATCAGCGCAAATGCTGCGCATGCGTTTAATTAAACAATCATTACCCTTTGGAAAAATTTCTCACGAGCGTTTGCAATGGCTGGCGGAGCGCGTGGAAGAAATTTCGCTGCCAGCAAATAGTATTTTATTTAACGAAGGCGACAAGGGCGATAAATGTTACCTGATTCGTTCTGGTAAAATTGAGGTAATCGCGCATGAAGAAGGAAAGGAACATCAGTTAGCGGTTTTAAAACCACCCGTGTTGTTTGGCGAGGCGACTTTGATCACACACGCGCCGCGCAATGCTACTGCGCGTGTCGTGGAAGATGCTGAGTTGCTGGTGCTAAAACATGAGTTGTTAACGGAGTTGATTGAATCGGAGGATGCAGTTTCAAATATGTTCATGACATTGATGCTGGATCGCAGTCGTCCCATGAAGAATGAACATGTTACAGTTCATCAACGCACAGCTGCGGATGGTCAAGAATTAACGATCTTAAAAAATCCAGACAATGGTGCATATTTTAAATTATCTAACGAAGGCTATTATATTTGGCAACATCTGGATGGCAAACATACGATGCAGGATATTACCATCGGCATGGCGGATGAGTTTCAGTTATTTGCGCCGAATGTAGTGGCAGGGTTAATTTCTAAATTGACTAAAGCAGGTTTTGTCAGCAATGTTGATATTGCAATGGAAACGGGTAAATCCAGGCAATCATTTTGGATTAAGTTACTCTCCTCCACAATAAGATTGCTCGATTTTCGCATTGCTCTAGGTGATGCTGACGCATGGGTTACAGTCACTTACCAGAAGTTTGTGCGATATTTTTTTACACCACTTGGTAAATGGCTTATGTTTATTTTCGCGATTACCGGATTTATTGCCTTGGCTGTATCAACGCACACCATTTTGGCGTTTTTTAATGCGCACAAGATTAGTCTGCTGTTGGTTTTGATAATTTATCCATTAAGTCTGCTTGATCTTATGCTGCATGAGTTGGCGCATGCTTATGCAGTTAAGGCGGCAGGACGAGAAGTGCACTATATAGGCGTGGGCTGGATGTATTCAGGTCCAGTTGCATTCACTGATACCTCGGACATGTGGTTATCGCCTAGGCGTGAGAGGATGGTGGTTAATCTTGCAGGTGTTTATGCAGATGCCATGTTCGCTGCTTTGTGCGGGTTTTTGATATTCATTATTCCTAATACGTATGTACAGAGCCTATTATGGATTATGGCAATTTTCACCTATGTGGGCGCTTTGCGTCAATTAAACCCCCTGCAAGAATATGATGGCTACTATGTGTTAATGGATTGGGTAGAAAAAAACCGGCTTCGTCAGCACGCGGTGCTGTGGTTGGTTAAAAAACTTCCCAAGTGCCTGCGCCATCCATCTTTGTTCAAGAAAAATAAACCCGAAATATACTATTGGCTAGCCTGTATCGCTTATATTGTCATTGTCAGCATTATCACCTTGCTGTTGCAATTCTTTGTTCTGAAAGCGCTTGGCATTCAGTCAAAGAACCCCTATTTAATGTTGTTGCTGCCATTAGCGGTAGCAATTTTTTCCGCCATCGGTATCATCGTAGAAATCAAAAATCAGGCGGAAGAGTAATATCTTTTCTGTCATCCCCGCGAAGGTGGGGATCTTCTGAATTCATTAAGATTTATTTAAGCTAAATCAGTTATCATGCAGCCATTACGAATGCAATTAAAGGAGATAATGGATGCGTGGCAGGAATAATTACACACGGCAAAGCATGGAAACCTGGGCAGATTCACTGGTGCAGCTGCCCAAAGAAATAGCAGGTCTTGAGGCAGCCCTCGCCGCGGATAAAAATCAACTTGGTCTGTCACAGCAACAACTTCTCGACTTAAAAGAAAATCAAATTGTTCCCACACGTTTGTTAATCACCCGATTGATCGCTAAAATTGAATTATCCACTATTCCTCCTCAAATTCAAACGTTAAATACTGAAGCGCAGCAGTTGACATCGCAAGCAGATGCGCTGGATGCTCCCATTAGCGAGATAAAAAACGCCATTAAGCCTGTTGAAGCAGAATTAGTCCGTATTAAACGACTCATTGCAATAAAAGATTTACTAAGAAGGATTGCTGATCTGGGACATGAGATCACTCAACTATCAGAAGATTGTAGCAGAGAAGAGAGAGATTTGGCCATTGCAAGAGGGACTCTTTCCTCTATTGAAAGTTCAATGGCTAGCCAATCCTCTCAAGTAGGCAGCTTACAACTATCTAAAACCACTATTCTTGCTGCGATTGAGTCAATACGACATTCTGTCATAGAAGTTGACCCGGTTATGGTGCATAGCGGCGGGGTTGGGGTCGTTACCAGCACGCCTGTTACGGTACAAAGCGGAGGTGTGAGTGTAGTATCCGGCGCGCCTATCTATTCTGGCGGCGTTCAGGCAACAGTACATACACATCATCACCATCATCATGACCACCACGATTATCACACGGCTGAATTAGAGCGTCAATTGAGGGATATAGATTCTCAAATTGATGACTGCGAACGTAGCATGCGTCGTATACGATCACAACATGATGACGCGCAATATAAAATAAGACAAATTGAAGGCCACATCGAACGTTTCAGGCGTGATATAAGAGAAAAACAAAATCAAAAGAGAGAGTGGGAAACACAGTATGACAGGTACGGCAGTAACGAACAACAGCAAGCTCGTCGTACTGCCAGCGATGACCTTAACAGAGAGTATCGAGCACAAGAAGCTATTTTTACTCCCTTACAACGAAAGCTGGATGGACTCCTTGCAGAGCAGAGATCGCTAAATTCTCAAGCCTCTTCCAGGCGATCGAAGATACGACAACTTGAAAGCAGAAAAGATGAATGCGTCAGACTGACTGCTGATTTTGTTGTTAGTCTGGATACCCCTCTTGAGCAACAACGTGATACGCAGCAATCTTTACTTGAGCAGCTTGATACAGATAAACGAAAACGCGAAAGAGATATTCAGGCATTACATGAAAAAATATCAGCAACCGGATACGAAATTCACGAGAAGAAAAATAAATTAGCGGCTAATGAGACTAACCAATTTCTCAGAACATTGAAATACACGCCACAAGCTTTGCTGGATAAGCTTGAAATTGATATTTACCAAAGCATCAGAACATTTGAGAACGAACATCCAGAAGAGCAAAATGATAGAGTCAGAAGATGTCTGGTTGAATTACAATACAAAATTCCTTTTTTGAAAAGCGCGCCGTTATCAGTTCAGGATGACATCACTCTGGCTAGAGATCGTTATTTTCTTTTGTGTGGCTTATTACGTGATATGCAGGCAAAACTGTATTATGGCGATATACTTGATAATAGAATCGTACATGTCTTGCAAAACCAGGATATTGATCTGGATGGCGCACGAGCTGAATATCAGGCACTAAAGCTGCGACATCCGCGAGAACTGGTTGATTTGACCGTAGACGATCTTGCTCGCATGGAAAAAGAAGCCTATCTTAACTCTCGGAATGCTTTTAACGCATTGCTTGCGCGTATTCGCACCTCCACTATCCCTGAATTAAATCGTGTTAAAGAACTTGGCGAACAACTGTCTGCTGATATTCAAGCTAAGGAAAAGGCGGCGGAAAAGGCGCATCTGGCATTTGATAATAAATATTATACCGGTTTGTTTAATCTCGCTAGTCAGTTGCTGAAAAACCCGACCGATATAAATTTGCATATCGCTTACCGCGCGCACATGTCTCATCATCCTGATGAAACACCATCTTGTGGCTTTAAAGCCGGTGGCATCGCCATGATGTTTTTTGGCGCTGTACTGACTGCCGCTGCTGCGATCGTCGCTATTTTTGGCTTCCCTATTGGCACACCGTTATATGTTTCTTTACCTGTCGCTGGCGCAGGTGTCGCCATGATATTAACTGGTGTTGGCTTGTTCAGACATGGCTGTAATAAAGGCTTGCCGGGCAAGTTGAATGAATTTGTGGACGAATGTGACAAACAGAAAAGTCGGATGCTAATTGAGGAAACTGGCGAGAAACAGCCGCTGCTTGATGGGCCTGGTTCATACAATCTCAAATCCAGCGCACCTGGTATGGATGTGTAATTATTAACAGGTCTTGAACGGCAAGCCGGCCTCAACCTTTGCTAGAGACGCCTCCGACTGATATAATCCACTCGACAATTTTTTAAATACATGGATTTACCCGAAAGAGTAGGATTGCTCATGAAATTTATTCGTTTAGTCACGCTTTTCTCAGGATTGTTTCTAATAGGTCTATCGTTGTGGACTAACCGATATTTTGGCCGCGTGACAGTTGATCAGGCATTATCAACGATTAGTTTCGGTGCGCATGGAGTATTTTCGGCGGATTCCATTTTTATCAGGCGCTTTGTTGAGTGGTGTTTATTCTGGCCGTTGGTTGTTTTAATTTTATTTGAATATCTATTTAGTAAATTAAAAATAAGCAAACGATTGGGTATTAAACCTCACGTTGTAGTTTTGTTGATAGGCGTGGCGTTAATGGTTAATCAATATCACTTGGGTGAATATATAATGGCAATGTCTGACACCCACACTGATTTATTTAACGAAAATTATGTTGATCCTGCCAAGGTGACATTCAGTGTCAAGAAACCGAAAAGTTTAGTGATGATCTACGTTGAAAGTCTGGAAACAACTTACGCAAATAAAACGCTATTTGGTACTAATTTATTAGCCAACTTACAAGCAGAGACTGCCTCTGCTCTTCATTTTGATCGTTATGAACAAATACCCGGTACAAGCTGGACGATTGCCGCTATTGTCGCAACACAATGCGGTATTCCATTACGCATGGTGACTATATTTAACGGCAATGTGATGGGTGAAAATGTGCGGCATTTCCTGCCGGGCGCGACTTGCCTAAGCGATATATTAGCTGCGCATGGTTATAAAAACGTCTTTATGAAAGGCGCCGCGTTGGACTTTTCTGGTATGAATGTATTTTTGCGAGATCATCATTATGTTGAGAGTTACGGTAAAGAAGAGTGGTTGCAGTTAGGCAAAAAGCAAAGTGATATGATCGGTTGGGGTTTGACAGATGATCAGCTTTTTGAACAGGCCAAAATAAAATTAACTGAGTTGATGAAGCAAAGGCAACCGTTTAATTTAACCATTCTGACTACTGATATGCACGGTATGAGTGGACAATTAAATAAAAACTGTGAAGCAAAAAAATATCATGACTTTGCCGGCATCGTTGAATGCACCTCCAACGAAGTGGCGAACTTTGTCACTTACATCAAAAATCAAGGCTGGCTTGATCGCGTTAATATAGTTATTCAGGGTGATCATCTAGCCATGGAAAACGATGTCTATGAGCTGTTAAGAAACGCAGACAATAGAAGCGTATTTAACGCACTGATTAGTCAGCAACCTTTGCAAAAAAATACCGATGAAATTTCACATTTCGACATGCTGCCAACTATTCTTGATTCGTTAGGATACTCTTATCCCGACGGCAAACTTGGTCTAGGTTACTCCGCCCTAAAACCCCGCGCTCCAGCACCCACAGAGCGAATGTCAATGTTAGCCGAAATGGCTAAGCATAATAGTGCGAGATATAATTTTTTATGGATGCAGGAACAAATGCGTAAGGCCCATGGATAAATACCAGGCGCTTTTGCTGGGTTAATCTTCTGTTAATAAAATACACTAAATCTATGGTATTATTGTTCAAGTTGATAAAGCGAGGTTTAATCTATCATGTTGACTTTACTGAAAAAAATTGGTTCTAGACTTGCTGGCGCGTTAACTGGTGCTGTGACTGGCTTATTTGCTGGTTTCATTCCAGGATATTATTACATTTGGGGAAATTATCCCAAAGGCGTGGAAAGTTCATATCATGGACTCGGCACGATTATTGCCGGCTATTTCATTGCATATTGCTTCACGCTCCCATTTTTCATGCTTTATCAAATGGGAAGGGGATTTATTGCGGGTATAAAAAGTGGCTTTTTAGCTGGTTTGACCTGGCCTAAGTTACTTGATGATGAATTTAAGTTAGATGAGACGAATAAAGAATTTGTTAAGCAAGTAGCGTGTATTCCTTATTCTAATGACTTATTAACAAAAAATGAACTTGAGCGGCTAACATCGTTGATGGATCAAGATGAAAATATAAAAACTGCTTTTCAAACTAAATATAAGTCCTATATGGCTGTAATTGAAGATATAAAGCGACTTCAAGATAATCCATCGTCACCCATCAAACCACTAGACATAATAGTTGTAAAGCTTAAAAAATTAAATGAAACAGATGGAAAAAGTTTTATTCGTATTTATGACCGCGATCAATTACTCCAACGAATGAGGAATTGCCACAAACAGAGCAAACCAATGACTGTTCAGCTTGAGGATGGAGAATGTGAAATAATATCTGTAGATCCAATTTCTGTTTACCTACGTAAGGGAACTAAAAATTTTATCAAAGGTGTTCGAAAGCTTTTTACCGCGATAGATAATCAAGCTGTTGCTGAGCAAAATACTAAAGCAATTTGCAAACAATTAGGTATAACTACATCTACAGCAACAAGTCAAGCTTCCAGAGCTCATGATGTTAGAGGAGTTAAGCGTAAGCGTGAAAGTAACGAAGCGACTCCATTAATTATGCCTACGGTAGGAGTCAAAATTCCTGCCAGCAACCCTGGGTTTCAAGCACCAGGTAAGCATTAATTTGTAATATCACGGACAAAATTCGTATCTGAATTTTGTCCGTTTTTATTTGCTTCAACCTTAAATCTTCATCGGCAAAATAACTAACTCTTTCCCCTGCAAATGCAAATTGCGTTGCATGGTCAGCGCAGTCTCATTATGCAGCATGCGTGTTAAGAAATTATCGTGATCGAAAATTAATTTACTGGCGAAGAAGATGCAATTTAAATATTTTTTACTGATTTTTTCCGCCAATACTGTTAACTCATGCACGGTATCTGTGCCAAATCCTGCATAAGCTTCGGCGGCCATGCCATATTGTTTGCAGTAATCGACAAAATATTTCAGATTCGCGTCAACTTCAATACGCATTTTTTCTAACTCTTCTTGTCCCGCGAAACTGCCCACGTCAACCACACCCACACTGACGAAGACAAAATTTTTGAAGTGACGCGGAAACATGCGGATTACGTTTAGTAGCGTGTGCATGGCGACACCTGGGCTTTTGCCAACCAGGATTACAGCCGTCGGTTGTTGAGGATCTAGTTTGACGTCTGAAAGAGGATGCGCAATAGGTTGTTTCAATTCCACATCGACGCGATCCAGTTTTCTATGAAATTGGCGATAATGATTTTTTATCAATAAACAGACAAAGACCACCATCAAGGTAATCATGACGGTCAGCCAGCCGCCGGATTGAAACTTGGTGATTAAGGTAATGCATAGAATACTGCTGGTAATTGCAAAAGCAAAAAAGGAAAACAACAAGCGCAATACCCATCGCGGCGATGCTTTGCTGCGTTGCCTGGCCCAGTACACACACATGCCAAGTAACGATAGCGAAAAAGTAATAAACACATTAATACTGTATAATACAACTAGCAAATCAACTTTGCCTTTACACCATAACAAGATGCCAAGCGCGAAGATGCCAAACAAAATCACGCCATTTTGAATGACAAGACGAGTGGAAAGATGTCGGAAACGATTCGGCATCCAGCCATCTATTGCCATATTGGCTAATACACTAGGGCCAGCGAGAAAACCGGTATTAGAGGCAACGAATAATAGGCCTGCTTCAAATAACAACGTGGCGAGTAAGGTAATTTGACCGAATGAAGAATCCCCGAGAATATCATGAAAGACAACAGCGTTGAGTGTTTGTCCATCCGTTGGCACTGGTTGCCAGAGTAAAAACAGCAGTATAATGCCACCAGCGGTAAAGCTGAGTGACACGGCCATGTAGAACATGGTCCATTTGCCTGTGGCGACGCGTGGTTCTCGCAACCGGTTGACGTTATTCGACACCGCTTCAAGACCTGTGTAAGTACCGCCGCCAAGCGAGTAAGCGTGTAATATTAGTGCGAGAACTGGAATCCAGCCGACTTGTGCAATCGTGACGCTCGTTTCTTTCAGCGTTTTTGGCACAATAAGTAGTAAGCCTTTATGATGCGCGAAGATACCATAGGTGATTAAACTTATATGTATTACAAAAAAGCCCAAAAAGATGGGCATTAAAAATTTAATGGATTCTTTCATGCCGCGCATATTAAGCAGTATCAGCACAAAGATGAGCGCTACTTCGGCAACTAATTTGTAAGCTAAAAAAGAGATTGGCAATAAACTAAAAAACGCGTCCATGGCGCTCGCGGCTGACACCGCTATCGTCAACACATAATCAACGATGAGCGCCGCGCCGGAGACTAGTCCTATATGCGGCCCTAATAATTGTGTCGCGACTTTATAACCGCCACCGCCACTCGGGAACAATTCAATAACCTGATTATAACCTAGCGAAATAACGAATACCGTGATCGCGGTCGCGATGGCAATGTACAAGGCAAAATTGGTATGGATACCGAGCGCCATGTAAGCTTCTTGTGGACCGTAACAAGATGAGGACAAACCGTCCGCGCCGAGGCCAACCCAAGCAAGAAAAGCGATAAGTGACACATGTCTTAATGTGTTTGGCTGAAAAGGATTAAGCGGGTCGCCAAAGAAAAAATGTTTAATCCGTTTTATGTCAGGCATTTGACATCCGTGTAAGTTTTGCTATCCGTTTTTCCAGTGGTGGGTGCGTTGAAAATAATTGCAGCCAGCTGGAGTGATGTGAAATTTTCAGCGCGGCGAATGATGGCGCCCGATCATCTTCAATGTCCGCGGTGCGCTGCAAGCGTTTTAGCGCATCGATCATATTGTCCCGTCCAGCCAGTTTCGCGCCACCTTTATCGGCGCGGTATTCGCGATGTCGTGAATAAGCGGCAACGAGTATAGAGCCAAGCAGAGTAAAGAAAATATCAAAAAAGATGGTCAAAATGCTGAAGGTGAAATAAGAAAATTCCGCGCTTTTTTCTTCGTCTTTTGATAAGCCGATAGAAATAGCGTATGCCGCGACGCGGGATAAAAACATACTGAAGGCGTTAATGGTGCCCTGTACCAGCGTCATCGTCACCATATCGCCATTGGCAACGTGCGCTATTTCATGGCCGAGCACGCCGGCGATTTGATCGCGATTCATATTCATGAGCAATCCTGATGAAACAGCAACTAGCGCGTTATTATGCGAAGGCCCGGTGGCGAACGCGTTTAACTCAGGAGAATGATAAATGCCAACTTCCGGCATTTTTCTCAAGCCGGCTTTTTTTGCCAGTTCGTACACTATATCTAATAGGAAATGCTCTTCGCGTGTCGCGTTTTTAGGATTGATAATGACAACACTCATCGCCATTTTGGCAAGAAACTTTGACAAGTAGAGTGAAATAAACGCGCCGCCCATGCCCCAGATAAGACAGTAACCAGCGAGTTGCTGATAATTCAAACCATGAGCGGAAAGATAACTATGCAGACCCAGCGCGCTAATGATGATTGAGATGGTGGCAATCACCAACACGTTGGTAGCGAGAAATAGAAACAGACGCTTAAACATGGCATGTCCCGGTTATAAACTGCCGTTATTATATAATTTTCATTATCTGGGTGCCATACGCAATGCGCCATCCAGCCTGATCACTTCGCCGTTAAGCATGGCGTTTTCGATAATATGTTGTACTAAATGCGCATATTCTTCCGGTTTGGCCAGTCGATGTGGGAAGGGTACGCTGGCATAAAGTGCCTCACGTGACTCTGGTGTAATTTTACTGAACATAGGTGTATCAACCAGGCCCGGTGCGATGGTCATTACTCGTACACCGAATTGCGCTAATTCACGCGCGGCGGGTAGGGTGAGTGCAACCACGCCACCTTTAGACGCGCTATAGGCCGTCTGGCCTATTTGGCCTTCGTATGCGGCAACGGAAGCCGTGTTAATAATAATGCCGCGTTCTTCGCCAATGGTGGTTAAAGGAATCATCGCTGCGGCGGCAAGGCGCATGACGTTAAAGGTACCGATTAAATTAATTTGAATAACACGCTCAAACTCGCTTAATGGCATGGGTCCGTCTTTGCCAATCATGCGCTTTCCATGAACAATACCAGCGCAATTGACACAAATACGAGCTGCACCGTGTTTGGCTTGTGCGGTCGAGATAGCTTTCTCTACACTCTCAGAATTGGTAACGTCACAGCTGATGGCGATACCGCCAATTTCCTTTGCAATTTTTTCTCCATCACTGACATTTAGATCTAAAAGCGCCACCTTCGCGCCTTGCTTGCTAAGCAGTCGTGCGGTCGCCGCGCCCATGCCCGAAGCGCCACCTGTGATTAATGCCGCAGTGTTCATGATATCCATGTTTGCTCCTTATTATTGCGGTAATGGTAGCCTGGACACGTTTTTTGTGTCCAGGAATTAAATGTAGCCCGGATGAAATTGCTTTTTAATTTCATCCGGGGAGCATGACTACGTTCGTTCCCCGAATGAAATACAAAAAGCGTATTTCATTCGGGCTACACTGTGGTAGTATTTTTTAATTCGCAATATGCAGGAGCAGAATGAATGAAAGTATTGGTAGCCGTAAAAAGAGTCGTGGATTATAAAGTCGCGGTGAGAGTAAAGCAGGATGGCTCAGGCGTTGAAACCGCGAATGTAAAAATGTCCATGAATCCTTTCGATGAAATCGCGGTGGAAGAAGCGGTGCGGTTAAAAGAGAAAGGATTAGTCACTGAAATCACCGCTGTATCAATCGGTACAGATGCTTCACAAGAAACATTACGCACCGCGCTAGCGATGGGCGCGGACAAAGCCATATTAGTCAAGAGCGATCAGGAAATACAACCACTCGCCGCGGCAAAAATTTTAAAAACTATCGCACAAAAAGACGAGCCTCGTGTCATTATTCTTGGCAAACAAGCGATAGACAGCGACAACAACCAGGTTGGACAGATGCTTGCCGCCTTACTTGGCTGGCCGCAAGGCACGTTTGCTTCCAAACTGGAATTTAAAGATGACGGTGTCAGCGTGACGCGAGAAATTGATGGTGGCCTGGAAACACTATTTTTAACGCTACCGGCTGTCATCACAACCGATTTACGTTTGAATGAACCGCGTTTTATTTCTCTTCCAAATATTGTGAAAGCGAAGCAAAAACCTCTCGCAGTGATGACGGCTGAAGAATTACAGGTAGATATTACACCACGCATTAAACAAATAAACGTCGCGATGCCAGAGAAACGTCGCGCGGGCGTGAAGCTGGCGAGCGCGGCTGATCTGATTCAAAAATTAAAATCTGAAGCGCGGGTGATATCATGACGAAAATTCTAGTTATCGCGGAACATGATAATAAAACATTGAAAGCAGGTATGTATCATACAATGTCTGCCGCCAGCGCGCTGGCAGATACAGCAGATGTGCTGGTAATGGGGCATAACTGTGAAGCTGTTGCAAAACAGGCGAGCTTATTGCCCGGCGTTAAAACAGTCTTGCAAGCGAATGCGTCCGAATACCAACATCAGCTCGCCGAAAATTGCGCACCTTTGATCGCAGAAATTGGCAAGCAGTATGATTACATTATCGCGGGCGCCACCACCTTTGGAAAAAATTTATTGCCACGTGCGGCGGCGTTACTTGATAGCAGCATGATCGCGGACGTCACTCAAATTGTTTCCGCCGACACCTTTGTTCGTCCCATTTACGCAGGCAATGTGCTAGCCACCGTGCAAACACAAGAGAAAATAAAAATTCTCACCATTCGCGGCACGGCATTTCCCGCGGTCGCACCATTAGCGCAATCAAACGCGACCATACAAGCTGTCACGCAAGTGATTCCTGACAAGACTTCACGCTTTGAGAGTCAATCACTGACACAATCCAAACGTCCTGAACTTACCACCGCGCGTGTTATCGTTTCTGGCGGGCGCGGTTTAAAAAGCGCGGATAATTTCCATTTGCTGGAATCCATCGCCGACAAACTTGGCGCTGCTGTTGGTGCCTCACGCGCCGCGGTAGACGCGGGTTTCGCTCCGAACGATTATCAAGTAGGGCAAACAGGAAAAATTGTCGCGCCTGATCTTTACATCGCGGTTGGCATTTCTGGCGCCATACAACATTTAGCGGGCATGAAGGATAGTAAAATTATTGTCGCCATTAATAATGATCCCGAAGCACCTATTTTTCAGATCGCTGATTATGGTTTGGTGGGCGATTTATTTAAAATTCTGCCTGAATTGGAAGAAGAGTTGGATAAGGTGTTGGCGGCGTAGTAGCGTAGCCCGGATGAGAAAAGCACTCATCCGGGCTACACCCAATCTGGTGCAATGACATTTGTACAAGGAGCTAATGTTTTGAAGGACGCATTAAAAGAACATTTAGCATTAATCTTCCTTTGTCTTTTTTATATGATTGGCAGAGACATTTTGTCGGCCTATATCGCTGAACAACATCCAGAATTTGATTATTATACTTTATCAACCATTTTACTCTACATCCTGCAGTTTTATTTTGCCGCTTGCGTTGGCATAATCGCATTTCTGCTGATTTATCTTATAGTTTATTCAGTCAAAAATTATCGTGCCAAACCATTTTGGCGACGTTTTGCCACGACATTTAAAAATCAATTTTTAACAAAGCAACAATGGTGTGGTTTTATTATAATATTCTTATTAATACCATTATTTTTTGCTTTTATCGCAATGTACAAGCAATTAATTCCATTTGTGAATCCTTTTTGCTGGGATAAAACCTTCATGCAATGGGATTATATATTGCATTTCAATCATCATCCATGGGAGTTATTACAACCATTGATTGGTTATCCAGTAATTACAACTTTTTTAGCAAGAATATATGGATTATGGTTTTTTGTGCTGGCGGCTGTCATCATCTGGCAAGCAATTACAAAAGAACGTTATTATCGCATGCAGTTTTTATTAACTTTTATGGTTTCATGGATAATTTTAGGCACGATCATGGCTTATTACTTTTCTTCTGCGGGCCCGTGTTTCTACAATACATACGTCAGTGCCACCGACAATCCCTACCTTCCACTAATGGTTTATCTTTATCACGCCGCACCGCCATGGGTTATCGAGCTACAAAACACCTTATTAACCTATCTGCAATCAAACACATTAATTTTTGGTGGCGGCGTTTCAGCCATGCCTAGCATGCATCTGTCAATGGCAGCACTGTGTTTTCTTATATGCAGCAAGCATAATAGATGGCTTGGCTTATGTACGTTTTTATATATGATCGCGATCTTGATCGCTTCTGTCCACTTGGCATGGCATTACGCGATTGATGGCTACGTGGCGATCATAGGAACGATACTCATCTGGTATTGCGTAGGATTAGTGCTGCGTTTTGTGCCTAATACTTTAAATTCGATACATACTTTGCAGATAGCGGATGCTAATTATCAAAATATAAAAACAGATGATAACGACTTGTGAGGTCATGTCATAAATGGGGAGTTCGCATAATTTAATTGTAACGTTAGCTATTATTTTCTCGGCGGCACCATAGTTGGAAGTCTTAATTTATCCGGATTGTTTACAATAAATTTATACTCGCCTCGAACATTGGTAATTTCAGCACCCAACTCTTTTTGAAATACGTCGTCTCTTAGACGATATTTTAATTTCTGATCGTTTTGCGTGACAATTACTATTTTACTGTCTGTTACCTGTATTTCCTTCACGTCTTTATTCAAATCATTCCTTCGTAAATATTCTTGCAGGTTGTTAAGGGTGTTAGAAAAGAGGATGATATTTTCCAGTTCACCAGTAATTTTAATATTTCGAACCCTATCTCTTTGCTGCGAAAACAATGTCATTTTATCTTTCACTGTGTAGGTTTCCGATGCGAGTTCGGGGAAAACAGAGGATAATTTTTCTCGGTGCTCATTTGGCAATGCTCTGTATAACTCTTTTGCCCATGCCAATTCGATTTCATTATATTTCGTGGAATGATGTGACATAATAATTTTAATCATAAATTTATGAAGAAGCTCGATTTCAATTGGAATCGCATCAGGATTCTGCGCCATTGATTTGTGAAGTGCAATAATGTCATAAACCGCCTGCTGTTTATCATCCACAGAAAATAGTTTATATTGATTGTAAGCGTCCGCAAGCGTATTTGAATCAACGGGTTTACCAGCGCAAATTGCTTCAATTAGCAACAACCCCTCAATGGAGCGTTTAGGATTAACGTAACTGCAGGTTCCATGTTTTTGCGGTTGCGCTGGCAAAACAGCGACTGGTTTCGCATCTTTAAGTTCTTCATTTAGAGCCTGATTAAAATCTGTATCACTAGCAAATTGAATCGTATTATCATAACAAGGAATTTTATCAAAAAACGATTGACTCAGCTTTCCATCCAGTCTATAAACAACCGTGCCACATTGAGGTCTATCTTTTAATAGCCTCTCAGCTATTTTTGTCAAACATGCCTGTAAGTTACCATTACCTCTATTGGATACTGCAATATAGGTTTTATCTGATTTTTCATCATATTTGACACTGATACCTACGGCGTGTTCTATCCAGGTTGATACAAGCACCATGCCATGGCCAGCTGAATAGTATTGATGTGATAGAAGCGCAGTTTTATCTGAATCTATGTTTACAGGAGATAATTCAGCAAGATTACAGGCAAAGGATGCTGCCGCTGCAATTGGTTTAAACTTATCATTTTTTTCAGAATAATCAGCCAGCACTTTATGTAAAGCAGATCTACTACCTATTAAATCATCGCCTTCAAAGCTTAATATTTTATTTCTGTTACCAAAAGGAGGGTTGTTGTGAGTCATTACCGAGATAGCACCGCTAATACCAATTCTGTGCGCAGCTTGTCTCAAACGTTTTTCGAAGCGTTCACTTACGTCAACTGTTTTGTGCTGATCTGCTAATGCATATATCATTTCATCTGATGTTGTAATAGCTAGCTTTAGTTCACCTAGTTTTATTTTACTTGCATAACTGCTCCCAAGAAGTGATTTGACAGTTTTAACATCATTTTTTTCAATGGCAGCTTCCAGACATTCTTTGAATCCCATTTGTGACAGCAGCTGATCATCTTCATGTATTTGTCTCAGGTAGCGATCAATAACCTCTTGATCATTTCTCATAATTGCCTGAAGCAAATTTTTTGCAAAATCAGGTTGTGTTAACGCTTTACGATCAGCCGATGAAAATTCAGCGCCTTCTTTTTTTAGTTGAGCGATGAGTAGCGTCGTTATCGTTTGAAAGTCATCTGACATCATAGCCGCTCTCTGTATTTCATCCTCTAGATCAACAGTGTCACTGAGTAATGGATCTTGTTCGTCTACAACTGGAAGTGTCATACCTTTTAATGTCAGGTAATAAAGTGCGGTCTTACCCGTTTTATCTACAGTATTGATATCACCAACGTGACCCAAACTCAGCAGTGCTAATACTGTTGTCACATCGCCTTTGGCCGCCTCAACAAAAAAATGGTTCATCATTGCTGTGTCTGTCCATGCGGGATTATTTTTTGCAATATTCTCAGTAAGATAATGGTAAATATTGATGAGATTATCAGAGGATTTATCATACTCAATATGATCACCGAAGCACGAGTTTATTAAGGGATATTCAATAAACAACTTTGAAAGATATCGCTGTATGGTTTCCGCGTCACTTCGAATTTCTATCTCTGATTCAATAATCGCTTTAACTGCATCAAAATCTCCCCAAAGCAAGGCATAATCCATGAGAGATAGCCCGTCCAGTTTTAATAACGATGTATTTGCTTTTAGTAGTAATGATGGGCTGATTTCATTAAGTCTTATACCATTATTCGTGGCGATTAATTCTCGAGCCACTATTGCCGGAATTTCGTTATCACCTTCCGACGTGCCTTCATCGTAGGTTTTTTGATTTTTTGTCAAGTCATCGAATATTCTTAGCATGATGATTTTCCTCGCTATTTTTTTATTTTTGTATATATATTATTATAGCAGATATTATTTTTGATAATGTCTTATAATATATAGTATAACTATGTGATAAAAGACAATATCTGTGGACAAGTAACATGATAAAAAAGAATGAAGATGAGTCTGGCAGTAGTGGCAGTACCGGTGGTGCTGGTGGCGGCATACAGTTTCACGACTTCCTGGGTGGTAATAAGCCACAGCGGGATGATTTATCACCTGTAGATATCAAACAGCTACTTGCACAGCATGACGTTGAACATCGGCACCACGTGGAAAAGCAACTGGAGAAACAAAAAAATCGCGAAGCACTGAAAAACGGTAACATGTCTTTAAATGAATTCCGTCATGGAAAAGGACAAAATTCGCAATATAAAGCGCATCCTATTCTACAAGATAAATTGCGAGGTATTGATAGCAAGGAAAATCCATTGGCTAATGTTAACGAATCGGATGTAAATGATGAGGCGCGTCTTGAAAACAAGGTTGTCAATCGACCCGCGCCAGGTATACAGCCGCGCTTTACGCCACCCAGATTAACCAGGTAACGATAAATGTATACACTTTCTGACGCTATATTAAGCGACAACATTAATAACGTGCGGTCATTCTTGAGCCACGGCGTGGAAATCAATCAGATTGATGAATATGGTTTTACGCCACTGACAGAGGCCGCAATTGTAGAAAACATCGAAATAAGCAAATTATTGCTTGAGCATGGCGCGAATCCTAATTTACAAGGTGATACGGGTACCACACCGTTACATTGGGCAGCGGAAAACAATAATAAAGAGTTGTGCAAGCTACTTATCGATCATGGCGCCAATCCTAACGCCTATAATTTTTCCGGTATGCCTGTTCTCGTCATGCCCTCGCTGCGTCATCAAGACCCATTGCGTCGATACTTGATAGAAAGCGGCGCAGACCCGTTATTTTCACAGGATTATATTAACACTAAATTGCTGGGGCATATTTTTGAATTAGTAGGTCACGCTACGATTGTTAACCCTAAAAACAAATTAGTCGAAGTAGATTTTGAAGGATTTTTTCTGGAAGTCACGCTTGGCATTATTTACGACACTCTTACGCAGTTTCATGGACATTTTGCCGGACGTCAAATTCGCCGTTACGCTGGTTTGGCCACTTTAATTGCTAATATCATTAAAAACGCCGAGCAGCTAATGCAGTATCAGCAATATCGCGTTGATATTCGCAAGCATATGAAAACGATTGACGCGCTGATTCAACATGAACCTCTGTTAATACCAGTCGCTTATGAAGGCCACGCGATTGCCTTTATTCGTCTCGGTGATATTTGGGCTAAATGTGATAGGCGTGAAGATAGCAGGACGTTTGATCACATCATGTTTTACCGCATAGGTAATATCGATCGCTTAACGCCGGATTTTATAAAGAGCATGATTTACGTAAGTCAAAGCGATACTTTTATCAATGAGGAATTAAATAATTATCTTGGATTGACACCCATAACCGAATTAAAAATTGAAGCGCAAGTCAGTGGTAATTGTTCCTGGGCGAATGTCGAAGCTGCTATTCCTTCATTGTTCTTTCTACTGTTGTCGCACGTCGACAGTGATGGCAGCATGGAAAAGCGCAAATCGCAAGCCCTGCAGTTTTTTCACAGCTGGCGTGAGTGGAATAGAAAACGCGCGCTGGATTTTTGTATACAACGCTTTCACGAAGGTGACGCTATTCGCAAGGCTTGCAACGCAGAAATTCTCGCCGCTATTTTATTTCAGCGTTGCAATATCAACGATACTGCCGATACACAACGCATCGAAAGTATACTGGGTGTATTGCTTAACTCGCGTTATGATTATTTGTTGCGAAATTATCTGCATACATACTATTTTCAAAGACCCACTGAAGATGGCCGACACTTTTATGAATTATTGAAACATTACGGATTTTCGGTGAAATAGCTCAAACACCTTCTCATCCAAATCTGAGGTATAATACAATGGCACTAACTTAACACGCCTGCAAAAAATTCACTTTTAAAACATATAATTAATGAATCGCGCTCCCAAGAGGCGTATGTTTGTTTTCCTCAAAGAAATCAAATAAACACAAGGGAACGCGATGACTACGAATACCATAATTTCAAGGCTTAATCACTCAAAATCCATCTTATCCTCATTACAAACAGCACCAGGGCTCCCGTTTAGAGAAATTTTACCTACCGAGGAATTCTCAAGCGAAATTGAAAACATCCAGTATCGAGATCGCATTTACACACCTGACGTTACTGTTTGGGCGTTTTTGTCACAAGTATTAAATGATGATCAGTCTCAACAAGCAGCGGTTGCCCGAGTGATATCGTTTTTCAGTAGTCAGGGTCGAG
>DAIDIB010000004.1 GCA_027459575.1 Gammaproteobacteria bacterium
GATGCGGCAGCCGGTGCGGACCGCATCAAAATTCATGATGGCTTAATGTTTAGCGCGCGTGAAATTCGCACATTTGAAATTCACGAAGGCTGGGTGCATCTAGGTACTACATTAAATGGTTTAGCACAGCCCATTTGCACTTTCCTCAGTAAGGGTCCGCCATCCTCCACTGTGACGCAGGAAGGGCTTGCCATTATTATGGAAATTTTTACATTTTCATCCTATCCCGATCGTGTGCGTCAGCTAACGAATCGTATCAGCACCGTTAACATGGTAGAACAAGGCGCGAATTTCTTTGATGTATACGAATATTTCCGCGGACAAGGCTTGAATGAATACGACAGTTATCAATCGACCGTCCGTGTCTTCCGCGGCAGTACACCGGATGGTGGTCCTTATACGAAAGATTTGTCGTACAGCAAGGGATTCATCTTGATTTATAATTATCTGCGTTTAGCTGTGCAGCGCGGTTTGATAAAACGTATTCCGTTATTATTTGTTGGTAAAACGACACTTGAAGATTTACATATTCTTTCTGATTTAATGGATGAAGGAATTTTAGTCCCACCTAAATATGTCCCGCCTCAATTTGCGGATCTTGCTGCTGTGTCTGCGTGGATGATCTACTCACTCTTCCTTAATAAGCTGGATTTGAAACGACTGGCTGTGGATTTCAGGGCGATGTTGAAATAATCGTCATCCCGACGAAAGCCACCGTCGTCCCGGCTTTCGCCGGGACGACGCAGGTACTTTCGCGGGGATGACGTTATTTCTTCTGGCTCTTCTCGATAAACTGAATAATCGCACTCGCCACATCCACGCCAGTCGCATTTTCAATTCCTTCCAGACCCGGTGAGGCATTCACTTCCATCACCAAGGGGCCCCGATTCGAGCGCATAATATCAATACCCGCCACATTCAGCCCAACAATATGCGCCGTACGAATAGCCATATTACGTTCCAGCTCAGTAATTTTTTCCGCAGTGGCAATCCCACCGCGATGCAGATTAGAACGAAATTCTTCAGCAGAGATAGATTGACGCTTCATCGCCGCCACTACTTCACCACCCACAACAAAGCAACGAATATCTGCGCCACCCGCTTCCTTAATATATTCTTGCACCATAATATTCACTTTTAAACCCAAAAATGCTTCCAGCACACTTCGCGCGGCTTTAGAAGATTCCACTAAAATAACGCCGATACCTTGCGTGCCTTCCAGTAATTTAATAACCAGCGGCGCGCCGCCCACCATCTTAATTAGATCTTGCACTTCATCCAGCGAGTGCGCGAAACCTGTGATCGGCAAGCCAATGCCTTTTTTAGATAACAATTGCAGTGTGCGAAGTTTGTCGCGCGCGCGTGTAATGGCGACAGAATCATTCACACAAAATACACCCATCATTTCCAGTTGTCGAATAACCGATGCGCCGTAGAAAGTAACAGACGCGCCTACACGCGGAATCACTGCATCATAATTTTCCAGCACTTTACCCTTGTAGTGAATAGTGGGTTCAGCAGAAGTGATGTTCATGTAGCAGCGTAAAATATCCACCACGTGCGCATCATGCCCGCGCGCTTGCGCGGTTTCCGCCAGGCGTCTGGTGGAATATAAACTAGCTTTACGCGACAAGATGGCAATTTTCATTTTATGAGCGCCTTGGTGGTGATGAACGAACGCGCTGGATTAACAATAAAACGTTTGCGCAGCGCGCTTCTTCCCAGCAGCATTCTAAAGAGCATATCTTCGCGCTCTGTCAAAGAAATTTCAATCGACCAGGTGCGACCACCCAGAATGATCGGCGTCAGGATAACATAACGTTCTTCGCGGTGGCCACCCGAGTCTGATACCAGTCGTTTATCCACCACATCAGCGATACAGGTTTTAACAATACTGGTGTCATGTTGCAAAGGATGGATGTCGAAACGAATTTTTTGTTTGCCGCCAATGATGATCGGTTCCAGTGCGAAAGCGTGCAGCGCTGACGTGCGCGCACCCGTATCAATTTTAGCTTTGATCCTGGGTATATCAAGTTCCGGCAGGCTCAACCATTCCCGCCAACCAATGATCGGATACTTTTTCTTGACCAAGGGGATGTCCTTTTTTAGTCTTACTATTATCGTAGCATAATTGGGAATTTTAAGCTAAAATAGCGCATAATTAATACAAATAACGAACGAGGCGCTCAAAAATGTCACTGCCAAGATCCCAACCTATTGAAATTAAACGATCTCTCTCATCTAGAGAAACAACTATTAACAATCCGGCATTGGAAGCGACTACTCCTCATCCTCTACGTGATAAAGCAGCTTCTTCTCCTATTCCTTTATCATCAGATACTCGCCGTAAAAGAAGATCGAGCGGCCTTATGTTTTTTTCTGGCTCACCTGAAACCAGGCTCTTAAAAGATTACGATGACGATGATTTTCATTTCTCGAAAAATCCATTTGAGAAAAAAGATTTGACTGAAGAACTAGGCTCTCCCGGGTTTTGCCATTTTGAGCTTGAGCTTGGTGAAGAGGTAGGCCAACAAGCTAATCATGCACAAGCTGGGGAAAAGCCACAAGATCAAGGTCGTTTTGTTAAACCGGGGTTTTAATAAAATAAATTCACCATAGCGCGCCACTAAATAGTCTTTGATGTCTGCGTCAGATTTATTTTCTTCTGCCATTGCATAAATTTTTTTGCGCAAGTCATTGGCGAGTGGCGCGTCGGAGTCGGCGATGTTCTGGTTTTGACACACGACGCAGCGAATTTCTTTTGTGAGAGAGATATAGCGCGTTTCCTCGGCGGGTGTCATGGCAAATGCATTGGTGAAAAAAAATGTGATTAGCGCAATAACCTTAATTATTTTCATACTGCTTCACCATCGGATAAAGAACATTATCCCAAACGGACTGATCAATCACACCCGCATGACGATAAATAATTTTTCCTTGTTTGCTGACGACAAAAGTTTCTGGTGTGCCATAAACGCCTAAATCAATTGCGACATCGCCATTAGGGTCATCGCCGATTTTGGTATACGGATTGCCATATTTATTCAGCCATAACTGCACATCTTCACGCTTGTCTTTGTAACTGATGCCATAAATCGCGACATGATAGTCATTTTTAATTTTCATCAGCATGTCCGCTTCCACGTCACAAGCATGACACCATGAAGCAAACACATTTAATAAGCTGACATGACCTTGTAAATCTTGTGGTGTTAATTTGCCGTAGGTTAAGGCAGGCAATGAAAAAGCTGGCAAGGGTTCGCCGATGAGTGGCGAAGGTATCTCGTGCGGATGAGAAAAGAACAATTCATACCACAGCATGCCTAACAAGGCGAACAGTGCAAGAAACGGAATAGTAAATTTAAGCTTGTTCATGTTGCTTCCGTCGTGTTGTGATGGCGCAAATGCCGCCAATCATCATTAAAATACCGCCAAACCATATCCAGCGAATAAAAGGTTTGTAATAGATTCTCACCGACCAGTAATCGCTATCCAGCGGTTCGCCCAGCGCGATGTAAAGATCACGGAAAATACCCGGATGAATATCTACTTTGGTCATGACCATGTCGCGCACGGTGTAAATACGTTTTTCAGGATACAGATTGGTAACGTGGCGCGTATTTTTCAACACTTCAAATTCCGCGCGAATGCCGCGGTAATTGCCGCCATCTATGCCAGTGGTGTCGATGAAGAAAAATTGATAGGGGCCAATACGCTCAGCGTTTCCTGGTCTGATGCGCACTTCACGTTCCTGATTGAGTGTGCTGGAAAGGATAATGCCGATCACGAGCACGGCGAATCCCAAATGCGCGAGCGACATGCCGGGTTGCGTGCGTAACGCGGGTAAAATACTTAAAATAACCCAGAAACTAAGCGTTAAACATGCCACTGGTACCAAAAGTAATTGTGAGGTGAAATACCAAACGAGTGCAACAGCGCAAATTAAACTGATCGAAGCATTTTTACGCGCCGGCAACCACCATTCGCGCCATGATTGACCTTGCCATCGGCCCAGTACGCCCACACCCATGGCTATCATCATCATAAACAGTAGTGGCAGCATCACTAAATTAAAATAAGGGGCGCCGACGGAAACACTGCCTAGATGCAGCGCGTCGATAATCAGTGGATAGATGGTGCCAAGTAAAATCGTGGCCATCGCGATCATCAACAACGCGCTATTCACCAGCAAGCTGGTCTCGCGCGATAACAGCGGAAAAATAACTGGTTGAGCAGGAGAAGCAGGCATGCGCCATAAATAAATCGCAATCGCGCCAGTCAACAGTGCCGCGAGCAGTAATAACAGAAACACACCGCGTGATGGATCACTCGCAAACGTGTGCGCGGAAATGAGTACGCCCGATCGCACTAAAAATGTGCCGAGTAAACTTAGCGAAAAACAAATGATGGCAAGCAGCGCCGCCCAGTTTTTTGCGGTGCCGCGCTTTTCTACCAGTGACAGCACATGAATCAATGCCGTGCCAGCGAGCCACGGCAACAAAGAAGCATTTTCTACCGGGTCCCAAAACCAGAACCCTCCCCAACCTAACACACGATACGCCCACCAACTGCCGAGCATGATGCCAAATGTTAAAAAGCACCAGGCGGCAATAGCGTATTGTCTGGCAGTACGAATCCAGTCACGATCAAGCGTGCCGCACAATAAGCTGGCGATAGTAATTGCAAATGCAGTGGAAAAACCCACATAACCCATGTACAGCATGGGGGGATGAATGATAAATCCCGGGTCTTGTAGTAACGGATTTAAGTCTTGAGCGGATTGCCAAGATTGCGCGGCGACAAAAGGATTGGAAGTTAACAATAGAAATCCCAGGAAGAAAATACTCACTACACCAAGAATGGCGAGCACTAATGGTTTAAAATTGCTATGCGGTGTGTCTTTAGCCTGAATAGAAAAAATAGTTGTCCACAGCGATAAAATTACGATCCACAACAAGATAGAGCCTTCGTGCGCGCCCCAAACCGCTGTTGCTCGATACATAAACGGCAAGGTCGCATGTGAATTGGCAGCCACATAACCGATGGAAAAATCATTCGTGATGAAAGCGGTGGTCAGTAATGCGTAGGCCAGCACAACGAACACAAATTGTCCCCAGGCGGCTGGACGCGCACAGGCAATCGCAAAAGGATTATTTCTCCAGCATCCCCATAATGGCGCGAGACTTTGCGCCAGCGCAAAAAACACTGCCAGGCAAAGCGATAACTCACCAAAAATTCGTATCATGACTTGCCTTGTATATGTTGTAATTTCTGTGGGGTGTAATTTTCATCATGTTTGGCAAGAATTCGCGTTGCGTTAAAATCGCCGCTAGCGTCAACCGTGCCTTCGCCAATCATGCCTTTTCCTTCGCGAAACAAATCAGGCAGTATGCCAGTGTATCGCACTGTAATATCATGTTGCATGTCTGTCACCACAAATTGCACGCCAAGCCCTTGTTTTTCTCGCACCAGGCTGCCTTTTTTCACCAGGCCACCCAGGCGACAATGATAATCAGGCGCAAGATGCGCGGCGGCAATTTCGGTGGGTGTCATAAAAGCGTTAATATTTTGTCGTAAGGCGTACAAAATCAGCGCGGCGGCGATTGCAATACCTAGCGCGGAAAAAAGCATAATATATAAGCGTCGTTTGTGAATATTATTCATGATGATATTCGCGCGCCAGATACCATTGCACCGCCATAAAAGCGAGCACACTGCCATAAGCGCTCCAGACATAAAACGCATAGCCACCCATGTAAAAGAAATTTTTTAGCGTTTCCATTGATAACCTTCTTTTACGATTAATTCATGTCGGATTTGTTTGAACAGTACAATGGTGTAGTAACACAAAAACGCCGCGATCATGGCGAGCAGCGGGTATTGCATGCTGTTATCAATTGCTGATGGCGCGAATAATTTTAAGGTCGCGCCTTGATGCAGTGTGTTCCACCAATACACGGAATAGTGAATGATCGGCAGATCAATGCAGCCAACCAGTACTAAAATCGCGGTAGCGCGTTCGCCGGAGCGCTTCCTCGCCAGTGCCTTTTGAAACAGAATAATCGCCAGATAAAGAAACAGCAAAATCAGTTCGGAGGTTAAGCGCGCATCCCACAGCCACCAGGTGCCCCACATGGGTTTGCCCCACAAGCTGCCCGTGAGCAGGGCGAGAAAAGTGAACCCCGCGCCAAGTGGCGCGCTATGCCGCATTACGGCAAAAGCCAGTTTCATGCGAAACGCGAGTCCCATTACAGCGCCGCCTGTCATCATGGCGTAAACGAACAAGGAGAGGAAGGCGCAGGGTACGTGAATGTAAATAATGCGAAAGCCTTCGCCTTGTACCGCGTCAGAGGGCGCCAATATCAAGCCGCCAAACAGCCCGTAGATCAGCAATAATAGAAACAGTCCCGTGAGCCATGGTAGCGTTATGCTTGAAAAATAAAGGAATTTTTTAGGCGAAGCCAGATAATTGAGCGCGAACCACATCCGCTTATACCTCATTGTAATTAGCTGCAGAGTTTAACAATTGGGGGTGATTTCTGCAATCGTGACTAAAAACCTCAAAACTAACAAACAGCTAACGGCTATGGTAAAATAACTGTCTGATTCATTGGAAGAAATGGAATAGGCATGTCCTTCAAAAAAGCGGCGCTATGGATGGTTTGCATACAGATGGCAAGTCTGCTGGTGAGCGCTGTGTATGCGTCATTGTCCGCAACGAATGCAGTCACTATTTTGGTAAATGTCAGCGCGAATTGTCATGTCAATAATGCCATCATGAATTTTGGTGAATATGATCCCATTAGCAAAAATGCGACGGTGCCACTCACTGGTATCGCCTCTTTTCAAATTGCCTGCACTAAAGGCGCGTCAGCCTCTATCAGTTTAAGCTCTGGTAATAATTCGAGTCATGCGAAAGTTGCATCGCGTGCGATGTCAACTGGCGCTGGAACTTCAGACTATTTAAATTATGATTTGTATACAAACGCCGGTTATTCCTCAGTCTGGAATGATTCGAACGTTATTCAGTATGTCGCTACAAGCAGCAGAACGGATACTGTGACAGTGTATGGAAAAATTCCCGCCGGGCAAGATGTGGGCGCGGGCTATTACAGTGATGTGGTAAATATTGTCGCTAATTTTTAGGATGAAAAGATTAAGGATGCAATATGAAAATTAAATTCATTCGATGGACGATGTTTTTATTTTTACAAATGATAATCAACGTCGCTTACGCGTTTGATTTTGAAATTGATCGTATCCGCATTGATTTGACGATGGATGAACCCGTGCAAGGCATACGGATTAAAAATAACAATGATAAAATGCCAGTTAACTTGCAGGTGTCGCCAGTGAGCTGGAAGCAAGAGAATGGTCAGGATATTTATGCGCCCACCAATGATTTAATTGTCGCGCCCACGGTCATGACTATTCCACCCACTCGTTCGCAAATTATGCGTATTGGCTGGCGTGCGCCGGCGCCAATCGCCAATGAAATCGCCTATCGTATTTATATACAACAATTAAATGCCGCTGCGCTGAACACGCGTATTGGCGTGCAATTTAAATTAAGTCTGGGTCTGCCCGTGTTTATTAAACCAGCGCAACCTGTTTACCAATTTAACTGGATTGTCAAACGCAGTGGCAATGGTTATAGCGTAACGTTCCAGAACACGGGTAATGTGCACATTCAAATTACCACCATTGATTTATACGATTCCGCGAATAAATTACTTGGCAGCTACAAATTGCCTTATTACGTGCTAGCCAAACAGTCTGCGGAAGTGCAAGTGCCAACAACCAGCTCTGCTGGTGGCAGTGTAAATATTATGGCATCAACGGATTATAAACCGATTGTCTCTCAGGTGAATGTGTCGTAGAGACATTATCTATCTGGTAAGGTAATGTGAAAAGAAATGCGCTTCGGCTAATTTTATTGATCATTGCTTACACTTACTGCCTGGCGGCGCTTGGTCCTGTGCCGCCACCCAGACCGCCAGCGCCTCCACCACCGCCGCCTCCACCACCACCATTCGTTGAGAATTATTATGGTGTGTTTGTCAACGGCTACGATACCAAAGACATCGCGCTTTTTGTGCAAGATAAACAAGGCAATTTATGGGTATCCGCTGAAGACATCAAAAGCTGGCATATGGAGTTGCCGAAAACAGCGCCGATGATGTATCAAGGTAAGCCATATTATGCCGTGAACAAATTGCCCGGGCTCACTTACCGCGTAAATGAAGAAACCCTATCAATTTATCTGAAAGGTGGCGCGGATTTATTTGTTCCGCAAGTCATTAACGCTAATGGTTCGGTTACTTACCAATACACCAAGCCCACACCTGGCGCTTTTGTTAATTACAATTTATTCGGCACGACGGTGCCGTCCGGTCAAAATCAATATAACGCGGTATTGAATTTTGGCATCTTCACGCCGTATGGTGTTGGTACCAGTGGCTTTATGTTGAATTCTATGCCGGGCACGAATGCTGTTCTGCGTCTGTTGACTACCTGGGAATATGATATTCCAGAAAAAATGGTAAGCTGGCGTTTTGGTGATACCACCAGTACCACTAGCTCATGGTCGGGTTCAAATAATTTTGGCGGCATACAGTATGCAACCAACTTTGCCACACAGCCTTATTTTCTAACTTTTCCCCAGCCAGTATTGCACGGACAGGCGATTGTGCCTTCTTCGCTAAATTTATTTGTTAACGGCGCATTGGCGGTGCAAAAAAATATTAACCCAGGCCCTTATACGGTTGAAAATATTCCGCTGGTCGATGGTGCTGGTAATATTCGCATGGTCACCAAAGACCTTCAAGGAAAAGAACAGGTGGTTGTTGTGCCATATTATTTGAGTACGACATTATTAAAAGAAGGATTAAAAAACTTTGGCTACGAAATAGGAATATTGCGACAAAACCTGGGTACCGATAGTGATGTCTATAGCCAGATGTTGATCGCAGGCACTGAAAGTATTGGTATTACCGATGATCTGACTTTTCAATGGCACGCCGAAGCATTGCCTTATCAACAGGCGCTGGGTGTGGGTGTGGCAAAATTAGTGGATAAGATTGGTGTTTTCAATGCCGCGTTGGCAGGCAGCCATGCCAATGTTGGTAAGGGTATGTTGTTACAATTAGGTTATCAATATATTTCACAGAATTTTACTTTCACCGCCAGCAATCAGTTGGCAACCAATCACTTTTTACAACAAGGCATTCAGCAGGGTTCTTTTTCACCCAAACTGGTCACACAATTATTTACCGGATTTAACTTCCTGACCGGTACACTGGGTATTTCCTATACGCGTCAAGTTGAGCAAGGCTCGCCATTAATCAATTTGTTAACAGCGAATTATTCAACAGTCATGTTTAAACAGTTGGGAACCACGCTGAGCTGGATCACTAGTCTCGGCGGCCCACGCAATCATGCGTTCATTGCCAATGTCATTTATTCGTTTGGCATGGATGAAACTGGTTCGAATACCAGTTTGAGTTTATCACGTAGCGATCAAAACGATGCGCGGCTCTACTCAGCGCAATTGATACGCAATTTGCCGCCCGGGCCGGGTTATGGTTATAACATTTCAGTCGATCGTGGCGGCGGCGCTTCACCTAGCTCTGCCAATACTAATTTATTCAACTATAGCTACCAAAATGATGTGGGTACTTACTTTGGACAAGTCAGTACGGCGCAGGGTCAACCCCCTGTTTATTCTCTTAACGCAGCGGGGGCGTTAGCGTTTATGGATTATCACTTCTTTCCGATGCGTACTATCAATGGCGCATTTGGTGTGGCGAAAGTCGGTGGTTTCCCGAATGTTCCTGTCTATGCCAATAACCAGTTAATGGGTTATACCGATAAAAACGGTTATGCGCTCATTCCAACCTTGTTACCGTATAATCAGACGAAAGTTGGCATTGATACTAACAAGCTGCCGTTCAATTCAAAGATTGGGGAGACTGAAACATATGTCGCGCCGTATAATAACGCGGGTATCTTGATACCATTTGAAGTGAAAGAATCGTTGAACGCGACCATGGTGCTCAAACAAAAGACGGGTGATTATGTGCCTGAAGGCGCATCCATCACGGTGACGGGTCAGACACAAGAATACATTGTGGGTATGAATGGTGAAACGTTCTTGTCTGATCTGGCGCATCAGAATCAGATTACAGTGGCATGGCCTGGGCATCAATGTAAAATGGATATTACTGTGCCGCCGTATTCTGAAAAAAACCCGGTACCGGATCTGGGTACGCTGGTTTGCAATGGATGAAGGAGCAAGCATAATGATAAAAATGATATTGTATATTGTTTTAAGTTTTATATCTGTCTCAGCGCTTGCTACCCCCCCTCCTTCTACTGGAACGTGTACTGTGACGACTACGCCGGTTAACTTTGGTGCTTACAATGTTTTTAACAATACACCCACGGATACGATCGGCCAAATAACGGTTGCTTGTACCGGTGTCGGTACAACTTATAGTGTTGCCATACAGCTAAACAAGGGGTTGGTTGGATCGATAGACCAGCGTAAATTACAACAAACAAACGGTAATGATTTTCTTCGCTATAATCTCTATATAGATGCGGGGCGCAGTACAATCTGGGGAGATGGCACGGATTCGAGCGTCACTCAAACCATAAACGTGATAGGGGGTACTTCTCAGACTTTAACTATATATGGTCGTATTCCGCAGCTCCAGGATGTGAGTATGGGGGATTATAACGACACAGTCGGCGTGACTATCAATTTCTAATAAAATCAGTCATTTATAATATAATCAACTTAATATCAATAAGTTATTTCATGCTGATCAACATTGATACACTCTAAAATGCTATCGTTACCGTGCAGATGTGTATTTATTATGAACAGACAAATACAGTTACTTATACCGGTCAGGGGGGCACCACCGGGAGCTTACCTATATATGCGTCTATCCCGGCTGGGCAAAATGCGGCCGCCGGTAGCTATAGTGATACAGTGACAATGACCATTTCATACTAAAAAACAACAGGTTAACAAAAAAAGTACAATATTCTAAGTGAATGATTAATAGCTCATTTTTAACAAGGCAAAGAAATATAAGCTTATGATTATTAACAGGTTATTATGTATAAATATTTTTCACTAAGTAGTGAAATAGTCAAAAAAGGTGCTATAGTTTTATTGTAAAGTGTGTAAGCGCAACGTGGATGCGGCTACAAGTTAGTATTTAACGTATGAATAGACGACTAAGAGGATGTATATATGAATACGTTTACGAGAAATAAGAAACCGTTAATTGCAGTAATAGCGACCGCTGTATTAGGTTTAGGGTTAGTAGGTAATGCTGATGTATTAGCAAGTACTAATTCGCAAAATTTAGGCGTAACTGCTAGTGTTGTAAATGTATGCGCAGTAGGTGGTGTTACTCCCGTTGGGTTTGGTACCTATGATCCCATTGTCAACAATGCTACCTCGCCACAACCCGGGACTGGAACGTTTACTATCAAATGTAACGCGAAAGGCAGTGCGACATTGTCATTGGATAATGGTAAGAACTCTGCTTATGCAACGGGTACGACTCGTGCAATGGTGGGTACAAGTTCAGACTATTTAAACTATGACCTGTACACCAGTAATGCATATACGACTGTTTGGAATGGTACCAATACAGTAGCGTATGGTCCAGCAACTAATGGTACGGCCTATACAGAAACAGTATATGGGCAAATCCCAAGCGCAGCTACTAATACTGTCAACGCCAACGCAGTGCCAGATAGTTATTCTGACACGGTAGTAATAACGGCTACTTATTAAAAGATTATTGGGAAGTGGTGTTTTCTTTTAACGTGTAAAGTGTATGGTAAATAAAACCGCACGTGTGCGGTTTTTTATTTTATTTTTTAAAACTCCCCCACTCAACTACTCGCGATAGCGGCCGCTATTGAACGGCGGACTGGGAGGTTTCTGTTTCTTTTTCGCAGCGCAGCGAGAAAAAAAACAGACCTACCAGTCCGTGGTTACCGTATCACCGATGAAGTTAGATAGGACAGCTCCCCGGATGAGAAAAGCACTCATCCGGGCTACACTCGTGTCACCGTATAACCGATTAGATGGACCAGACATTAATGTCAGCAAAAGATTCAATCACTTAGCAGCCATCCTCCCAACCCCTTGTTTTAAAAGTCATTATTTTTGAAAAAAAATGACTGGCTTACCCTGCAAAAATCAAAACACCTGCTATAGTTAATATATGAAAGAAGACGAGGGGAATTTATATGATACACAGTAAACGACCAGTCACGGCTATAGCTGCAACGATACTGCTAACCTTGGGCATCGCTGGCAACATTAACCAGGTCATTGCTGGCTCCAGTACTGCAAGCTTGTCCGTAACAGCGAATGTTAACGCTAAGTGTATGCTTGGAAATACAACCCCTGTTGCCTTCGGCACTTACGATCCAGTGGTAGCAAACGCAAGCACGCCACTTGATGCAAATGGTTCATTCACAGTGCAATGTACGAAAGGGTCAACCGGTACATTGACACTTAATAACGGGTTATATAACTCTAACGCTTCAGGTACGACACGTGCAATGAAAGCGTCTGGCAGTTCTACTTATTTAAACTACGATCTTTATACCTCTAACACTTATGCAACGGTTTGGAATGCAACGACGAACACGGTTTCTTACGGGCCTGCGGCTAATTCATCACCCTATACTGAAACAGTGTATGGTCAGATTCCCAGTGTGGCGACCAACTCAGCGAACGGTAACGTGACGGCAGATAGCTACGCTGACACAGTAACGGTAACGGTCACTTACTAACTGTTAGTACTATAAAAGCCGAGCGGTTTCGATGTTGAAACTGGCTCGGCGATGTTTACATCCAGCATTTCCTGCACTGTTTTACCAAAACGACTTTGTTTAATCGTACGATTAATTTTCTCATACAAGCTATCTTCAGTGCGTTGCGTTAATTGATGCATTAACTCATCCAGTCGAGTTAACACCAGTTGAAAATCGCCAAGCTCCGGCTGACAAAAATACGCGACGATATGATGCATGCCGTCAACGTCGTATAAAGTGGGTTCATGTCCATAATTACGCAGTTTAGCCATACGGTAAGGATAAAATTCAATATTGGGTTTGTTTTTCCTGTCGGCTTCAGCAAGCAGTTCGGCCAGTGTAGCTGCATATTCATTACAAGCTTGCAAGACAAGATTGTATAAGTCAGCGGTATCGGTATCCGGGAAATCTGTGAAGGGTCGCGCACGCGCGGTAGTAAGCGTTAATTCATGGCCAGCGAGAGTAAATGCACGCAAATTCATGATTGCCGGACTTTTCTTATTGCAGGAGAAAGCCATGAAGCCCAGTTCCTGCAAAAAGAAGCCAATATTTTCATTGTCACGAAAATACATTCGGTCTTGTAATTTGCCGCCACCGCTGCCAATTACAAATCCGCTGGCATCGGGAGTGACATAGTTATACATGGCATGCACGTGCGCGGCGAAACTGGTGGCCCATTTTATTCCCATTGCTGTGTATACTTTTGTAAGCAGGGCATCGTGCTTATAATCATTTACATCAAGGCCAAATAATTTGGCCAATCGCTTCCAGCGTTCGGGATCGTGCTTAAAGTAAAGATGCGCATCGCCGTCTCCGTATCGTGCGCGCTTGCTAAGATCAACCAGTGGATGATGCTGAAATAATACGGGCGTTCGTCCAGCTTTTTTGCATGCTTCAAATTCACGCGCTAACCATGCCGCCTGATTTTTTTGTGGATCAACGGGTGTCACATTTTCAATTATACTTAGGTAATCATCAGCGAGATGGTTGGAATCCATAAAAAATAATTGCAGATTGCCAATGATGACTGAATAGTAGGGCGCTGGTTTGCACCATTTTGGCAGGGATGCCAGGTCAAGTTCTTCCTGGCGCCAAAATTCACCCATCGTCATGGGTATTTCTGGGTCGCCTGGATGCTTGCTATAACTATGTACGTCTTGGTGACGTCCTCGCGCTTTGCCTGCGACTGTTTTTGAGCTGTAATTAATTTTTTCTTCATTGGTGTAGCCATAATCATGGTTGCCAGGAACCACAAAGCAAGGGATGTCATACATTTTGTAAAATTGTTCTTCGAAGCGTTCGTCGTCGGGAGAATCAACCCCATTCGGATAAAAATTATCGCCAAGCAGCACAATAAAATCAGGTTTTAACTCGGGATGTTCGGCGATTATTTTTTTGAGATGCTCAGCGACTTTTGCCTGGCCTGTTTTTTTGTCACCCTGACAGCCAAACACAAAAAAGCGTACGTCTTCGTTATGGTGATTTTTAATCGTGTAAACACGGGAGCCGGTTTTATCGGCTTCGCTGACAGGGTCGTAATGCTGAGATTTGACATAATCTAGATTAATGATTTTTTGCAAGTCAACAACGCTTACTTGCAGTTCAGCTGCAATCCGGGCAGAGCTGCTCGCTGCGGGTGCCTCTTTCTTCTCACCGCTATCATCACTACTATCATCCCTGCTGCTCGCCATTTCCCTTTCTCCTCTTAATGAGGGGTTTCACCTATCGTAATAATTTTCAGCGAATTCGTGCGACCATGTACGCCGATGAGATCCCCTTTAGTGATAATCACCAGATCACCATTGTCAAGAATGCCGCGTTTTTGCAATTCCAGAGCCGCGGAATGATTGAGAATGCGTCTGTCTATGTGTGTCGCATCAAACGGAATAGGGTAAACACCACGATAAAGTGTCATCCGCCGCAGCGTGGCATCGTAACGGCTCATGCCATAAATAGGAATGTTTGAATTGACGCGCGACATTAAAAGCGGCGTCGTGCCGGATTCGGTTAAGGCGATGATACCTTTAATTTCCAGATGATTGGCCACGTACATCGTCGCCATGGCAATGGCTTCATCCACATAATGTAAATGTTTATGCTGATTTTGATGCATGCTTTTGCTGCTTTCGTGTTTTTCCGCACTGAGACAAATGCGATCCATGGCCGCTACCGCTTTGTCTGGATATAAACCCACGGCGGTTTCGCCAGATAACATCACTGCGTCTGTGCCATCCAGCACGGCGTTTGCGACGTCAGACACTTCGGCGCGTGTTGGAATAGTGTTGTACGTCATGGTTTCCAGCATTTGTGTCGCGGTAATCACGGGTTTGTTAAACACACGCGCGATCTTGATAATTTTTTTCTGCACGGCGGGTAATTCAGCGTCACCAATTTCCACGCCCAAATCACCGCGCGCGATCATCACTGCGTCTGAGGCGTCGATAATGCTATCCAGATTTGCCACGGCTTCCACCCGTTCAATTTTGGCGATGATTCCCATGTTGCCGCCCGCGGCTTTGATTAGCGTGCGAGCTTCTTTGATGTCATCAGCATGACGAGGGAAGGACACCGCCACATAATCCGCTCCTAATCGCACTGCTTCGCGGATGTCAGTATGATCTTTGGCGGTCAGCGCGGCCGCGGACAAACCACCACCTAACTTGTTAATGCCTTTGTTGTTGGACAGTTCGCCGCCCACGACGACCTGACACTCAACTTTGGTTGGTTGTGTGCGTAATACTTTCATCACCAGGCGTCCATCATCCAGCAACAGCGTGTCATCGGCTTTAACATCACGCGGCAAGCCTTCGTAAGCGAGTGAGACCACCTGTTCATTGCCAGCATTTTCATCCAGTGTGGTGTCGAGTGTGAAGGTTTGACCTTCACGCAAGGTGATTTTTTTATTCTGGAAACGACCAATGCGAATTTTCGGTCCTTGCAAGTCGACTAAAATGGCAACAGAACGCTCGTGCTTGGTTGCGATTTCGCGCACAAGATTGAGT
This sequence comes from Gammaproteobacteria bacterium, assembly GCA_027459575.1. Taxonomy (GTDB): domain Bacteria; phylum Pseudomonadota; class Gammaproteobacteria; order DSM-16500; family DSM-16500; genus Aquicella. The sequence continues at coordinate 15,855 of DAIDIB010000004.1, forward strand.
CGGGCTTCATGCGTGCTGATATCGCCATGTGAAAAGTTGGCGCGAAACACCACCGCGCCCGCCAGGATGACACGTTCCAGCATGTCTGGATCATCCAGTGATGGGCCCAGTGTGACAACAATTTTAGTGCGCCTTAAGTGCTTCATATAGCCTTATGCAACTGCTTCGTTTTTAGAGTAGCGTTCTTCCAGTGCGGCGATAACGGGTAACTTCTTGCCTTCCAGCACCGTTAAAAACGCGCCGCCGCCAGTAGAAATATAGTCAATTTTGCCGTCAATTTTATATTTCTCGATGGCCGCTAGTGTATCACCACCACCTGCTACTTTAAATCCTTTGCTATCTGCCACCGCGCGAGCGATTGCTTCTGTGCCTTTGGAAAATTTGTCAATTTCAAAAGCGCCTACTGGGCCGTTCCATAAAATGGTTTTGGCTTTTTTAATGATGCCGGTGAACAGCTTGATAGTATCAGGGCCGATATCGAAGATTTTTTCGTTGTCGTCTATTTGTGACACCAGGCGAATGCTGTCTTCAGCGTCCTCGGAGAATTTTTCCGCGGTGACCACATCAATGGGCTGCGGAATTTCCGCGCCACGATTTTTTGCCTCGATGGTCAACCGTTCCGCTTCATCAATCAAGTCTGGCTCATAAAGTGATTTGCCAACGGTGTAACCATCCGCCGCCAGGAAGGTATTGGCGATGCCGCCGCCAATAATCAGGTGGTCGACTTTTTTCACTAACGAATCGAGCAGGGCGAGTTTGGTGGACACCTTGGAGCCGCCAACAATCGCCACCACGGGGTGCGCGGGTTTTTCCATGATTTTGTTTAACGCATCCAGCTCGGATAACAAGAGAGGGCCAGCGCAAGCTTCTTTGGCGTATTTGATGACACCACAAGTGGAGGATTCCGCGCGATGAGAGGTGGCAAAAGCATCCATGACAAATACATCGCACAGATGTGCCATTTTTTTCGACAGCTCAACATTGTTGTCTGTTTCGCCATGATTGAAGCGCACGTTTTCCAGCAATACCACGGGAGCTTCGCCCATATTGACGCCGCCAATCCAGTTGGTTATTAACGGAACATCCATTTTTAACAGCTTTGATAATTGCTGTGCGACGGGCGCAAGCGAAAAATTCGGGTCATACGCACCTTCGGGTGGTCTGCCCAAATGTGACATCAGCATGACTTTAGCGCCTTTTTTAAGCGCCAGCTTGATAGTGGGAAGCGCGGCGCGTATACGCAGGTCACTGGTGACCACGCCGTTCTTGATTGGCACATTAAAATCTTCCCGGATTAAGACCCGCTTCCCTTTCAGATCCAAATCAGACATCGTTAAAATTGTCATTCCATCAGCTCCTAAGAAAACACACTATAGATGGTGCTGAATTTATTGCATAACCACAAGAAAAACAATAGTATTGTTAAGAAAATAGTGTTTAAGGAGAAGCCACATTGAACATAACGCATACAATGCTAAGACTTGGCACCGGCAAACGCTGGGCGGGATGGTTTGTTCATGCCTTTACCGCGAGTGGTGCCTGTTTTGGCTTGTTGTCCTTGTATGCCATTTATCAACACGATTTACTGCTCGCGCTCTGGTTCATGAGCGCCGCCATCGTCATCGACGCGGTGGATGGCATGTTTGCCCGCATGCTGCAAATTAAAAAGGTCGTGCCGGAAATTGACGGCGCGCTGCTCGATAACATCGTTGATTTTGTTAATTATACGATCGTGCCCTGTTTTTTCCTCATGGTAACCGACCTGCTACCGGCAGAATGCCGTATGGTCAGCGTCATGGCGATCGTTTTTGCGTCCGCCTATCAATTCACGCAAATCGATGCCAAAACCTCCGACCATTTCTTTAAAGGTTTCCCAAGCTACTGGAACATCGCGGTCTTTTATCTGTTCTTCTGGCAAATGAGCAGCGTGACCAATGCCCTGATTCTTGCCTTGCTCACCGTGCTGAGTTTCGTGCCCATTAAATATGTGTATCCCTCACGCATGGATTACCTCACAGATAACGACATGCTGCGCGCCAGCATGATCGTGCTTACTCTGTTTTGGGGTATCGCGACGATTGGCTTGCTATGGATGTATCCCGCGTCAAATCCCTTCTTGGTGGCTATCTCCGTTGGTTATATCCTCGTGTATATCGGTATCAGTTTTTATCGCACCTGGGCACCGCTGCCATCACCTGAACTGGCGCCAGAATGAAACGCGAGCGTATTCTGGTAACAGGGGGCGCTGGGTTTATCGGCTCACACACCGTTGACTTATTATTAGCGCAGGGCAAACAAGTCGTCGTGCTGGATAATCTTTCCAGTGGTCGCCTTGATAATTTAAACCTGACTCACCCTGGGCTGGAATTTGTTGAAGGCGATGTGCTCGAATATCCGCTGGTGGTTGATCTGTTAAAAGGCTGTGACGCGGTGCTGCATCTGGCCGCGATTGCTTCCGTGCCGCAATCTATCGAAGAGCCCATTTATACTTTTCAGGTCAATACGCAAGGGTTCTTGCACGTGCTGGAAGCAGTGCGTCATGCTGGACGTTCGCTGCGACTGGTGTACGCGTCCAGCGCGGCCGTGTATGGTGATGCGGCGGTGCTACCTTGTGATGATACTTCACCGCTGCCGGGTGAGTTGTTGTCGCCCTATGCGTTGCAGAAAAAACACGATGAAGATTACGCCGAATTGTACGCCCGTTTGCATGGCATCAAAAGTCTGGGACTGCGTTACTTTAATGTCTATGGGCTGCGTCAACTACCGGATTCGCCCTATTCAGGCGTGATCACCCGTTTTCTGGATGCTTACAAAAAAGACAGCGAACTCACTATTTTTGGCGATGGCCAGCAATCGCGTGATTTTATTCATGTGAAGGATGTGGCTAAAGCGAATGTGTTGGCGTTGGACAGTGATTATGCCGGTGTGATGAATGTTGCCTTGGGCAAGGCGCAGACTTTGCTGCAACTCATTGAATATATGGAAGCGGCTGGTGCGCGTCCGGCGAAGCGCAATATTAGGCCTGCCCGCGCGGGCGATATCAAGGTATCTTTTGCTGCGGTCACAACCCTTGCGGAACAGCTGCGATTCCAGCCAGAAATTCCCCTGCGAGAGGGTATCCGCGAGCTGTTGAATTCTATATAATCACCCATCATGAAAAATGAAACCGGCAAACAAGCGTGTACCAAGCGGCACTATGAAGTCACTAGCGGTGATCTTCCGCTCTCATGCCCCCCGCGGGATGAGCGAGTATGGGATGCGCATCCGCGTGTCTATCTGCCAATCGAAGAAACCGGACAAGTGCGCTGTCCTTACTGTGATGCTACTTATACCTTAATTCTATGAACAAAATTCTGATTATCGGACCTTCCTGGGTTGGCGACATGGTCATGGCGCAGAGTTTGTTTAGACTCATCAAGCAACAAACGCCAGATGCTATCATTGATGTACTCGCGCCCGCCTGGACCTTTTCATTGCTGCGCCGCATGCCAGAAGTGAGCGATGCTATTGAAATGCCTATCGCGCACGGCGAGCTGAAACTCAAGCAGCGTTATCAATTGGCGAAGTCGCTGCGCGCGCGTGGTTACACGCAAGCGATCGTGCTGCCTAACTCCTTCAAGTCCGCGCTGATTCCGTGGCTCGCGAATATTCCTCGCCGTACCGGCTGGCTGGGCGAGTGCCGCTACATTTTGCTAAATGATTATCGCAAGCTGGATACCAAGCACTACCCTTTGATGGTGCAACAATATCTGGCGCTAGGCTTGCCCGCAGGCGCGCCCTTGCCAGCGAATTATCCATTACCCAAATTCAGTATTTCCTCTGAGGCGCAGCAGGCAGTGTTAGTGAAACACAAACCGCTCTGGCGCGGTAAGCCGGTGCTGGCGATTTGTGGTGGTGCGGAGTTTGGTCCTTCCAAACGCTGGCCGGAAGAATACTTCGCCGAAGTGGCGAATAAAAAAATCGCGGAAGGCTGGGATGTGTGGCTGTTTGGCTCTCCCAAAGACCGGCCGGTAACAGAAAAAATTAACGCGTTGACCGACAATCGCTGTGAAAATATTTCAGGCCGTACCGAACTCGCGGAGACTATCGATCTGGTGTCGCTGGTATCGGGGGTGGTGACCAATGATTCGGGCTTGATGCATGTCGCCTGTGCCATGGATAAACCTGTCATCGCCATTTATGGCTCTACTAGTCCCGCTTTCACGCCGCCCCTCGCGGCTACCGCGCAAGTATTGAAGCTGGAGCTGGATTGTCAGCCATGTTTCAAGCGCGACTGCCCGCTCAAACATCATCGCTGTATGCGTGATCTGCTCCCCGCTCAGGTGTTGAACGCCATGTCGGGCTGGGGGGCTTAAGCATGCGTGTACTACTTGTTAAAACCTCTTCGATGGGCGATGTGATTCATACCTTACCTGCGTTGACTGACGCGGCGAATGCGATTCCTGGTATACGCTTCGACTGGATGGTCGAGCCTTCTTTTGCCGAGATTCCTGTCTGGCACCCGCAAGTTGAACGTGTGATCCCCGTGCCGCTTCGACGCTGGCGTAAAGAAATTTTTGCCGCCCGCACGCGTAACGAATGGCGCGAGCTGCGTACCAGGTTGCGCGAGGTCAAATACGACATGATTCTGGACGCGCAAGGCTTAGTGAAAAGCGCATTGCTCGCTTGTACCGCGCAGGGCACCCGTGTGGGACTGGATTGGGGTTCAGCGCGTGAGTCGCTGGCATCGCTTGTCTACCAGCGTAAATGTACTGTTAACTTTTATCAGCATGCCGTTGTGCGCATGCGGGAATTATTTAGCAAGGCGCTGGGTTATTCGTTGCCGGCTACAGCGCCGGTATTTGGTTTGCATCTGGATCGTTTCAGGCAGTTCGCGCCGCCAGAAAAATATGTGGTGTTTTTACATGGCACGACTTGGGCTTCCAAGCAGTGGCCAGAAAGTTATTGGCAGCAGCTTGCTAAAATCGTTAGTCAGCAGGGTTATCGTATTCGCATCAGCGGTGGTAATCCGGCGGAAGTGGCGCGTGCGGAGCGCATTGCCTCCGCGTGTCCCGAGAACGTGGATGTGATGCCTTATCTGAGTATCGCGGAAATGGCGGCGATGTTAGCTAACGCAGAGGCAGCTATCGCGGTGGACACGGGCTTTGGTCATCTTGCCGCGGCCATGGGTGTGACTACAGTTTCCATTTACGGCTCGACCAACCCTGATTACACCAGCGCGATTGGTGACCGCTCCGTGCATCTGGCGGCTGATTTTGCCTGCGCGCCGTGCCTGTCACGCGAATGCACTTTCCGGCAACCTTCCGAGGTCACGCCTGCTTGCTACATCCGTATCCCGCCTGCGAAGGTGTGGGAAACGGTGTTGTCACTGTAGCCCGGGTGTGTTTTTTGCACCCGGGAACGGTGCTTTTAACAGTCCTTCATCGACGCGTCACATTTTCTTTCCGCGCAACCGCCGTCATCCACATCTGCGCCGCCGACGTTGCGCATGGCCATGTGCTTCCTGTCCTGGCACTTATCGGTATAGGAGGGATAAGAGGTAATCTGCACCCGGTTGTTTTCGCGGATGCCTCTGTTGGTTAGCGTGGAGGAAATGGGGAACATGTCACCATAGCCCACGTAGGTGAGTTTGCGCATCTCGTTGTTGCGGTATTTGAACTGGTTGATGCCGGCGTTCCACAAATAGGACGAGACTTTCTGCGCGCGTTTTTCCGAGAGATGCTGCTCCCACTTGCTCTTGTAGAAGCCGCTGGTGTCGCCAGAAATAATAATATTATTATCCGGATAGCGTTGCAGCACGGCCGCCGCGCTGTCCAGAATGGCGGGCGCTTGTGAGGTGAATTCATCAGTATTTGGCTCAAAAAGCTGGTCGCCAGGAATGTAGATGCCGACCATGTCGCCGACGCGGTAGACCTTGCCGCCATTCAGCATGATGCCGCCGGAGTCGAAGCGCAGCGTCGAAACGTAGTAGCCGATCGCGCCGCCCGCGATGCCCGCGCCCACCATCAGCGGTTTTGATCCGCCGAACAGCGCCACGCCGCCGGCGCCCGCGCCCGCGCCGATCACGGTGCTGGTCGCGCTGCCCGTCGGGTGGTTGGTGTTGCATCCGGTAAGTAAAAACACGGTAAAAATGAGTAAAACGCTTATCACACTTTTCCTGTTCATGGCTCTGTTTCCTTGTCGCGTTGTCCTCAGTATACAGGGATCGCGCGCGCAAAAAAATTCGTCTTGAAAAAAATTACGTGAGATCGCAAAAGATAATAGAAAAAAAATTTTTAATTGAGTAGTATTAAATTTACAGGAAACAAATTTCTTCCTGAGGGGAGCGAATGGGTCCAGACACAGAGCGGTATGTAGGCACAGCTATGTACTCCAGTCACTACACAGGGTGGCAGCTCATAAAGTCTTACTGGCAGTCAGACCAGCGTGCCCTTGCCTACCTCTTTTTTAGCATCGTGATGGTGATGACCGTTTCGCTGGTCGGTCTCGATGTCGTCTTTAACTACTGGTACAACTACTTCTACGACGCGCTGCAGGCTTATGACCAGCATGGGGCGATTCGTTTGCTGATCGTGTTCTTTGTCATCGCCGCCTTCTACATCGTGCTCGCCGTCTACCGTTATTATGTGTCGCAGATTTTCGGTTTGCGCTGGCGACGCTGGCTCACGGAAAAATTTGTCGACCGCTGGTTGCAGCGTCGCAGCTACTACCTGCTGGAAAATTTCGACGAGAAGACAGACAACCCAGATCAGCGTATTCAGGAAGACGTTGGCTCCTTAATTAATTTTTCTATTGATTTATCAATGGGGTTGATCGGCGCCATCACCACCTTCCTCGCTTTCATCTATATTCTGTGGTCGTTATCGGGTGAGTTAAGCATTCCGTTTGGCCGTTTTGGCACCTTGCATATCCCGGGTTATCTGGTGTGGGTCGGCGTCATTTACGCTTTCATCGGTACGCTCCTGACGATCAAGATCGGTCGACCGCTGGTGGCGTTGAACTTCGAGCAGCAACGTCGTGAGGCGACTTTCCGTTTCTCGGCGGTGGAGTTGCGTACGCACGCGGAGCATGTCGCGCTGTATCGTGGTGAGGAGCATCAGAAGAGTATTCTTAACCGACTGTTCGGCCGGGTGCTGGATAACTGGTTTATGATTATCGTCAGGCAGAAGACGCTGCTCTGGTTTACCGCGGGGTACAACCAGGCGTCGGTGCTGTTGCCTTTGCTGGTGGCGTTGCCTAACTACTTCGACAAGGTGTTCTTACTGGGTGGGTTGATTCAAAGCCTGCAGGCCTTTGGTCGGGTGCAGGATTCGCTCTCATTTCTGGTGAACTCTTACCCGCGTATCGCGGAGTGGCAGGCGGTGGCGCAGCGATTAACGACTTTTGTGAATCACATGAGTGAGGCGGAAGAGAAAGCGGTGGGGGAAAATCACCTCAAGGTGAAGAAGCAGGTTGAGGACTCTATTATTGTTAAAGATGTCTCGATCAGAACGCCGCGTAAGGAACCGTTGCTGCAGGGTATTAATGCTTCTTTCGTGCATGGCAATCACTATCTGATTCAGGGTCGGTCGGGTATTGGTAAAAGTACCTTTGTACGCACCATCGCGGGGATTTGGCCATATGCCGCGGGCGAGATGATCTTTCCTGAGAAGCAACAAGTCATGTTTTTGCCGCAGCGTCCTTATATGCCTATTGGTACCTTGGCGGAAGCGATGCTGTTTCCGGATCATGTGCAGCCGGAGCATAAGGAACAGCTGGAGCAGGTTTTGAAGGATTGCAGGCTGGAAGGGTTGATTCCGCGCTTGTATGAAGTCGCGCCGTGGGCGGAGCAACTCTCGCCGGGTGAACAACAACGCATCGCATTCGCGCGTGTCTTTTTGCATAAGCCGGATTGGGTGTTTATGGATGAGAGCACGTCGATGGTGGATCTGGGTACCGAGGCTTTCCTGTATCAGCAGATGAAAACCTTACTTCCTAATTGCTCCATTGTTAGTGTGGGGCATCGTTCTAGTCTTAACGATCATCATACGCATATCATCGACATGGAAAAGTTCAGTACTCAGCGTTCGTTGGGCATGTAATTGTCTGTCATCCTCATGTGGCTTCTGGCGTTATCTGTCATCCCGCGGACTTGGCGTAGCCCGGATTAAATATGCTTTTTAATTTAATCCGGGGAGTTGGGATCTGGTTCTTGCCTACTCCATCGGTGATACGGTAACAACGGACCGGTAGGTCTGTTTTTTTTCTCGCTTCGCTGCGAAAAAGAAACAGAAACCTCCCGGTCCGCCGTTCAATAGTCGCCGCTATCGCGTGTAGCTTGGGTTGTTATAATACTGGGGTGCTTATAATACTTGGTTCGGCTTTTACCGATACTATGGCTGATTCTGCTGCGAAAAACCTCGGTGAATGCGTCGGCAATTTCTGCCAGCTTCGTCTTATCTGATCTGAAACACGTAATACCTCACCAATGCGTTGTCTACCTTTAAGAGAAGTATTACGCGTGATGTGAAAATTGCGATGTATACTTTTCTCATAGCTTTCGGACATGAGAGGAGAGATGGTTTCAAGTTTATGAAGAAATTCGCAGATGACGTTAAAGAGTTGTTCGGTGGTCTCTTTTGACAACACCGTGCGTCTGCTTTGGCTGGTTGCTTCTTCTGATTCGGCATGCGGCATAAGGTGCTTGCTGATGGTGATTGTGAGGCTAAGCAGGAAGATGATAAGCGGGCTTTCATACGCCATATTTAATTTCAATAAAGTGTATAGAGATCGATAAAAAGAGTGTTCCATGTCAATCAGGGTGTTGGCGACATTACTAATGGCTTCAATTTCACTGGTTTCGAGATTATTTGTCGCCACATATTGTTTGATTATGTCACTGAGACTCACAAACGTTTTGCGATGGGAGTCGGGAATCGCGGATGCGGCGAAAGCATGATAAAAGTCATGCCAGGTGAAATGGTACCAGTGGGCAGTAAAACCGTCTGCGTTATCAGGTAATTTAACTTTAGGAAAATGTAGCGCCATATCGCGTGAGGCGGTGAGACCGTTTTGTCGAATGTCTTCGAGTGTGGACAAGCCAATCACCGGATTGATGCGCACAGCTTGTTTGCTAAACTTTGTATCGAGATATAATTGCATGATGCCTAAGGAAGGCACTATGCTGGTTAGTGTTGGTTTGGGCGCCGAAGCAATCAGTGGCGCCTGGCTGAGTAAGCGGAGTGCCCGATATAGAATTTGTGATCGACCCAGAGGGGTAAAATTAAATGTAGTCAGTTTATCTGTTACGTTAGCGACTTCAGGCGACGAGAGCAAAAGCAAATCTATTGTTTCATCATGTGCAAAAATAATTTGTTGTGATTTGGGTAATCTGGTTAGCTCTTCAAAAAACTGATCAAGTTGAGCATCTGTTAGTTGTGAGCTGAAATTAGTTCTAAGCGTTAATGGATCATCGCCAGGTTGTAGAGCAAAGCTAGACATGGCGGGTCGTAAAGTCGCGACAACAAATCTTTTAAAATTGGGATGATCGGGGGTGAGGGGTTGCAAGATGTCGCCGTGTAATTGGCGCGCTGACCAGTAATTTAATAAAGTGGAGATTGCTTCCAATGAGATGCGTTGGTTCTGATATGCCAATAGAGCGATGTATGGCATATTGGGATCGCGAATGCTGCTATCTGTCCAGCAACCTTCATTCACCGCTTTAACTAACTGATCGGCTGAAGCCTCAGCGTTTTCAAGTTTGCTAAGTTCCAGATCAATAGCCGCTGCATCCTCGTCATCAATACGACGAGTCAGCTCTAAATCGCGATTTAGGCGTTGGCTAACCATTTGAAAAACCTCGGTTTTTGTGTAGTGATATCTTGAATATTTTATAGTGTATAGATGATACCATACGCCCATTAATTGTCAATAAAATGTACAGATTGAGAATATTCCGATCTCTATATCACATAGTTATATGTGATATAACATTATGTGATAAATATTGAGTCAAGTATATTCGCCTACCACCTATCAATGGAGTACTCCAATTTGCTATTATAGTGTCTATAAAATTTTGCGAGGTTGTGCGCGATGTTATATGGTTTACTGGATTTGCCGTGGTGGGGTTATATCGTTGCTTTAATGGTACTGACTCAATTAACCATTTTCTCTGTTACGCTTTATTTGCACCGTTGCCAGGCGCATCGGGCGCTGGAATTGCATCCTATTGTTAGTCACTTTTTCCGTTTCTGGCTGTGGCTGACGACGGGCATGGTTACTAAAGAATGGGCGGCCATTCATCGCAAGCATCACGCTAAAGTTGAGACGGATGAAGATCCGCATAGTCCGGTCGCTAAAGGTATTAAGGAAGTATTTTTCCGTGGCGCGGAGCTTTATCAGGCGGAAGCGAAAGTTAAAGAAACCATGGAACGTTATGGTGAAGGTACGCCGGATGACTGGATGGAGCGTAATGTTTATACCAAATATAGCACGATGGGTGTGGTGACGATGTTGCTGGTGGATGTCGCTTTGTTCGGCTTGGTGGGTGTGTCTATCTGGGCGCTGCAAATGGCGTGGATTCCTTTTTTCGCGGCGGGTGTGGTGAATGGTATTGGTCACTACTGGGGTTATCGTAATTACGAATCTAAAGATGCCTCGCGTAATGTGTTTCCGATAGGCTTTTTTATTGGTGGTGAAGAGTTGCATAACAACCATCATGCTTACGCGACGTCGGCGAAGTTTTCGATTAAGTGGTGGGAATTTGATATTGGCTGGATGGTGATTAAGATATTAAGCTTCTTTAGACTTGCGACACCAAAACGCGTGGCGCCTACCTTGACTATGTTGCCAGGCAAAACCCACATTGACCTTGATACTTTAAAAGCGCTGATTACCTATCGGTTACAAGTGATGGCGCGGTATACGCGTGAAGTGGTTCTGCCAGCGTTGAAGGAAGAACGTGCACGTGCCGGAGCAGCAGGCAAAACATTGTTGAGTCGCGCCAAAACCGCGATGATTCGTGATGATTTGTTGATGAAGCCTGCGCATAAGCATTCACTCGCTGCTGTTCTGGAAAATTTTCATTCTCTGCGAACGATTCATCAGTATCGTCTTAAGTTGCAGGAAATCTGGAATCGCCGTGCGGCGAGTCAGAAGGAATTGTTAGAAGCGTTGCAGGAATGGTGTAAGCAGGCGGAAGCGACGGGTATTGTCGCATTGAAGAATTTCTCGCTGCGGTTAAAGACGTACGTACCGCAGAGGGTTTGATGTTCTCCTGTCATCCTGAGGCGCGTTTTTTGCGCCGAAGGACCTCCTGGACAAAAACAGAACGATGCTCGAATCTACCCCATCGGTGATACGGTAACCATGGGTGTAGCCCGGATGAGTGCTTTTCTCATCCGTGAAGCTGTCCTATCTAACTTCATCGTTTTACGGTAACCACGGACTGGTAGGCCTGTTTTTTTCTCGCTGCGCTGCGAAAAAGAAACAGAAACCTCCCAGTCCGCCGTTCAATACCTGCCGCTAGCGCGCATGTCGTCGTCCCGGCGAAAGCCGGGATCCGCCCAGGATGTTTCTGTTTTTGGTACATAATGCGATAGGTGTATCTTGGCCATCATTTACTTCTGATATAAGGTCATTTAAACTTGGATTGAGTTGTTTAATGACACCAAGATTTCCTTCCTTAATGGCGGAAATAAGTTTTCGTTGGTGTAGACTTAATGTGGTATGATTATTCAGATCAATTTTATATTGTTTTTTATACTCGCCTTTAAATACATTCAGCCAATTCACGTCTTTATTTTTCAACTGACGCTTATAAGCCTCTCGAAAATGAATGGCGACTTTTGTTTTCCAATAAATAGGGTTGCCAGCTAACTTATCAAAGCGCGTGGAGACCATGCGGAGTCTCGCGAGGTCCGCTGGAGATGAGACGGCTTGATCAAGTTGCAGCAGTATCTCAACCAGATTGTCGTCTATTAGGTCATTAAAATCCGTGCGTGGGGTCGTCATTGCGAGCCTGCTTTTTAGGCGAAGCAATCCAGTCTGATACTGGATTGCTTAGTTGCAAAAAACGCTCCTCGCAATGACGGTAGTGGCTAGATCTTCGTTTCTTCAAACAACACATGCATACCGTTTTTATCAGTCGTTGCATTATAAGCACGTGGATCGTAATGCTTTTGCTTCAACTTGTCGGTAGTGGTTTTCTTATTTTTGGTGGTCGTGCGGAACGTGCCGGTTGGCTTGCCAGCTTTGGTTTTACCAGTGGAAAGCATTTTGATTTTATCGCGCATTGCAGCCTGCCTCTCTTATTGCTCTGTAACTTGTTGACTTAATTTGATATCGGCCAGCACCGCTTCGATGCCGTATTTATCGATAATACGCATGCCGCGGGTGGTGACGCGCAAACGCACAAAGCGTTTTTGATCTTCCAGCCAGAAGCGCTTGGATTGCAGGTTTGGCAGATAACGACGTTTGGTTTTGTTATTGGCGTGGGAAACGTTATTTCCTACCAATGGACCCTTGCCGGTAATTGGACATTTTTTAGCCATAAAATACTCTCTGTATTGCTGTATCTATTAGTTTTAAAAAGGATTGCATTTTATACCAGAAAGTTAACGGCAGAGCAATCTCGCTGGGGGCTATATTATGGATGTTTGTTTTTTGACCTTTTTTTGGGTTTTGCATGATGTATCATATATTCTCTGCAAGCTTGATTAATGAGGGTTTGATATTGTTTCGTGGCGTGTTTAAACCACTCTAAAACATCAACATCAATTCGGATGGTAACTTGTTTTTTTAGGGGACGATAAAGCTTAACGTTTTCCCAATCTGCATCAGTCATTTCGGGTGCATCAGGATCAGTGAGGTCGACCTTGCGATGTTTGAGAGCCTTGAATTGTCTCATCATCTTTGCGGTTAATGTAATATCTTCTAGTCTCACTCGGCGTAGCTTTTCTTGCTGAGATGATGCGGATGATTTCTTCGCCATATTCATTTTCCTCGATAGTATGGACAATATAAATTATATTTTGTTGTGCTAATCCTAAGGTTTTCCAGCGTTCTTCAATATGGCAATATCGATTATCCAGTGCCATTAGTATGAATGGATCATGGAATGCAATAACAGCCATTTCAAAAGTAATACCATGTTTATGTTCGTTAGATTTGCTTTTCCTTGCGCTCCATTCAAATTTCATCAATTATACTCCTTATTATATCGTATAATTACAATTTTGTAACTACATTTTTGTAGTTACAAAATTCCCCCATCCGCAAAGGAATAGTGGCCGGGATTGCCAATAATGATGTGATCTATCAGGTCGATATCGACCAGCCCGACTGCTTCCTTGATGGTACGGGTGGTTTCTTTATCAGCATGGCTGGGACTGGCACGTCCGGATGGATGATTATGGGCAAGGATGATTTTGGCCGCATTATGAGCCAGGCCGCGTTTGACGATTTCCCGCGGGTAAACATGCGTGAAGTGCACAGTACCCTCAAATAATTTTTCAAAGCTGATCAGGCGGAACTGGCTATCCAGAAAAGCGCAGGCGAACACTTCATTGCTATGTTCGCGCAATTCGGCAGCAATATAACGCTGAGACTTCTGGCTGCTATTTAGGATTTCACCCTGTAACATTTGTTCATTTAAATAACGCCGACCTAGCTCGATAGCCGCTTTAAGCGCGGCATATTTGGCCTGGCCCAAACCATTGTTTTGCAGCAATTGTTGCCGCGGCAGGCGCAGCATGTTCTTAAGCCCGCCGTGCTGTATGAGCAGCTCACGCGCAATATCCAGCGCGGTTTTGCCTTTTGTGCCTGTTTGCAAAAAAATCGCGACGAGCTCAGCATCGGTCAGACTTTGCTCACCCTTCAATAGTAATTTTTCCCTCGGCCGGTCAGCAATTGGCCAGTCTGAAATTGGCATTAATTTTGTCATAATGGTATCTTTGGTTATCCAAAAAATAGGTTAAGGTTGGCGTCCATGACGCAGTTTTTAGCAAACAAACATATCCTGCTCGGCGTGACCGGCAGCATCGCGGCTTACAAGAGTGCCGAGCTGGTTCGCCGTTTGCGTGATGCGGGGGCGGTGGTGCGGGTGGCGATGACAGAAAACGCTAAACGCTTTATCACGCCGCTCACCATGCAAGCCGTCTCCGGCAATCCCGTGCATGATGATTTGTTCGACCTTAACGCCGAAGCGGCCATGGGACACATCGAGCTGGCGCGCTGGGCGGATTTAATTTTAGTCGCGCCAGCGACAGCCGATTTTATGGCGCGCGTCTCGGAAGGTCATGCGGATGATTTATTGACAGCGGTGTGTCTTGCGTCGCGTGCTCGTGTGGCGATTGCGCCAGCGATGAATCAGGGGATGTGGCATCATACGTTGACACAAACTAACCTGCAAGCGCTGCGACAGAAAAGCATGATCGTGCTTGGCCCCGCCTCAGGCAGCCAGGCATGCGGCGATATCGGCATGGGGCGTATGCTGGAGTCCACAGAAATTGTCGAACAAGTTAGCGCGCTATTTGCCACGGGTGCCTTGGCAGGGCAAAAAGTTGTAATAACAGCAGGACCCACGCACGAGGCCATCGATCCCGTGCGCTATATCTCGAATTATAGTTCCGGCAAAATGGGCTACGCTCTCGCGCAAGCGGCACACGAAGCCGGCGCACAAGTAACATTGATTAGTGGTCCAGTGCAATTACCACTACCCATGCACATGCAAGTGATCTCAGTGACAAGCGCAGCGGAGATGCACGAAGCGGTGATGAAACAGATGAGCGATTGCGATATTTTTATGGCTGTGGCGGCAGTGGCAGACTATCGCCCACAAACCACCTCGCCACAAAAACTGCATAAAACAGACGAACACATGACACTGCAACTAGAGCGCAATATCGATATTGTCAGCGCCGTCACAAACTTGCCTAATAAACCATTTGTAGTTGGTTTTGCCGCAGAGACAGAAAATGTAGTCGAGCAAGCACGCGCCAAACGCACTCGTAAAAAGATGGATATGATCATAGCGAACAAAGTTGGTGATGGCTGTGGCATGGGTACAGATGATAATGAAGTGACAGTGATTACAGCCGAAGCTGAAACAGTATTGCCACTTGTGGCCAAGCAAAAAATAGCAAGAGAGTTGATTGAATTGATAGTACAGGAACAAAAAGCCCCGGATGAGAAAAGCACTCATCCGGGCTACGCGCGATAGCGACAAATATCGAACGGCGGACCGGGAGGCTCTGTTCTTTTTTCGCAGCGACAGCGAGAAAAAAAACAGACCTACCGGGCCGTAGTTACCGTTAACCATTAGCTTGAGAGGGGAACCCAAAAATGCAACATGAAACACAAACAACAACGACAACAAACACACGCTCCACCGATACAGCGAATATTCAGCTGAAAATCCTCGACCCTCGCATCGGCAACGAATTCCCTCTGCCACGCTACGAAACCGCCGACGCAGCAGGACTCGATTTACGCGCCTGCATTGATAACGCAATGACTATCCAGCCTGGTGAAACACAACTTATCCCAACCGGTATATCTATTTACATCGCCAACCCACATATAGCAGCGGTGATACTGCCACGCTCCGGCCTCGGCCATAAACACGGACTCGTATTAGGAAACTTAGTCGGATTAATCGACGCCGATTACCAAGGCCCGCTCATGGTATCTTGCTGGAATCGCGGTCAAGCCGCCTACACTGTGCAACCCGGCGATCGCATCGCGCAACTCGTATTCCTGCCCATCGTGCGCGCAGAATTTAATTTAGTAAAAGAATTCGCCGTCACCGAGCGAGGCAGCGGTGGCTTTGGCTCATCAGGAAAAAATTAACATGACGACATTGTGCCCCTCCATTTTTCGCGCTTACGACATTCGTGGCGTAGCAGGCAAAACACTGACAGAAGAAGGCGTATTTGCCATTGGCAAGGCATTCGCCTCGCAAGTGCGTGAAAAAGGCGGCAAGCAAATTATCATGGCGCGAGATGGACGCATTTCCGGACCCTTGATGGCGAAAGCGTTAAGCGAGGGGATGCTTTCAACCGGTTGCGATGTGCTGGATATCGGCATGGTACCCACACCCGTGCTGTACTACGCGACACGCGTGCTTGATCAGCGCGCCGGCGTCATGTTGACCGGTAGTCATAATCCCGCGGAATATAACGGACTGAAGATTGTATTAGACGGCGCGGCGCTGACCGAAGATGAAATCAAAGCGTTATATCAACGCGCCATCAACCGTCAATTTATCGAAGGGCAGGGCGAGTACATAACCCTTGATTTGGCGCAACGCTACATACATCACATTGCCAGCGATGTGCCACTCACTCGACCCCTTAAAATTGTCATCGACGCTGGCAGCGGCGTGACAGGCGAAATTGCGCCAGCGCTATTTAGAGAGCTAGGTTGCGATGTGCACGAGTTGTTTTGCGATATCGACGGCCATTTTCCCCATCATCACCCCGATCCAGGCGACAAAAAAAATCTGCAGGATTTAATACGCGTGGTCAAAGAGCAATGCGCTGATATTGGTCTCGCGTTCGACGGCGATGGTGATCGTCTAGGTGTTGTCACAAGCGAAGGCGAAATTATCTGGCCAGACCGATTGCTCATGTTTTTCGCGATCAATGTGCTGGCAGACCATCCCGGCGGCAAAATTATTTACGATGTGAAATGCACTAATCAGTTAGAACAGCTAGTACGCACACATGGCGGCGAACCTGTCATGTGGAAAACCGGTCACTCACTAATAAAGGCGAAAATGGCTGAAACAAAGGCATTACTCGCTGGCGAAATGAGCGGCCACTTCTTTTTCAAAGACCGCTGGTACGGCTTTGACGATGCGCTATACGCCGGTGCGCGTTTATTACAGATGTTGGCCAAGCGCAAAGAAAACAGCGCAGAAATTTTTGCGGAAATACCCAACAGCGTAAATACACCCGAATTAAAAGTACACGTTGCCGACGAGCATAAATTCACCCTCATGCAAAAATTAGTAAACGAAGCCAAATTTAACGACGCCACCGACATCGTCACCATCGATGGCCTGCGCGTGAATTTCGCCAACGGCTGGGGCTTGGTGCGACCATCCAATACCACGCCATATCTGGTGTTACGCTTCGAAGCGACAAGCGAAGCGATGTTGCAACATATACAACGATTGTTCAGAGAATGGATGCTGGGAGTCAATCCAGAATTAGAGCTACCATTTTAATATTGTTTTTATGTTTTTAATTAACTGAACTTGAACGGCGGACCGGGAGGCTCTGTTCATTTTTCGCAGCGCAGCGAGAAAAATAACAGACCTACCGGGCCGTGGTTACCGTTAACAATTAACTAACGTCAGGCAAAGCATGAATAACGACATCACAATCATCGGCGCCGGCATTGCCGGACTCACCACCGCCTGCGCCCTCGCGCAAAAAACACGATTATCCATCGCAATAATCGACACCAAGCCACTCGCGCAAACCTGGCAACCCGATTCCTACCACCACCGCGTCAGCGCCATCGCGCTATCATCAAAACGCATATTCCAAAATATCGGCGCATGGCAACATATCGCATCCCATCGCATCAGCCCATTTAACCGCATCACAGTCTGGGATAACGCATCCTCCGCAGAAGTGTCGTTTCGTGCCGCAGAAGTGGGCGAAGCGCAATTAGGATATATTTTAGAAAATAACCTGATGCAAGACGCATTACTTTCATGCCTGCAACAACTCCCGCAAGTCATCATTCACGCGTCAACCACGCTCGATATGTCTCAACTACAACACAGCAAACTCATTATCGGTGCTGACGGTGCAAATTCCTGGGTGCGACAACAGGCAGGCATTAAACTTGCGGCAGAAGATTATGGCCATGATGCGATAGTGGCAACCGTTCGCACCGCAAAACCCCACGAACAAAACGCACGACAAGTATTTTTGCAAGATGGCCCGCTAGCATTTTTACCGCTGAATGACTCACATTTATGTTCAATTGTCTGGTCCATGCCACCTGAGCAAGCTCAGGCGACATTAGCGCTCAACGACGATGAGTTTAAATCGCAACTTTCGCAAGCATTTTCAAACCGTCTGGGAGAGGTGATAGAAACCAGCAAGCGTTTTTCTTTCCCTCTCAAAAAACAACGCGCCGACCGCTATATTGCAGACCGCATAGCATTAATTGGCGATGCCGCGCATACGGTTCATCCGCTGGCAGGACAAGGTTTAAATGTAGGTTTGCTGGATGCGGCGGCGTTAGTCGATGTTATCACTGATGCGCTGCATCATAATCGCGACTTTGGCGCTTTGCAAACGTTGCGACGCTACGAGCGCTGGCGCAAGGGTGAAAACGCTTTAATGCTATCAGGCATCGACTCCATCAAAGCGCTATTTTGTAGCAACAAGCAAACCACTAAAGCGTTGCGCTCTTTTGGCCTGAATATTACCCAGCAAATGCCATTACTCAAAAATCTCTTTATAAATCGCGCGATCGGCGCATATGATGGGTTGCCAACGTTGGCGCTTTATTAATCTCCAAATACCACTCCGCCTGCTTTACGCATGACATTTGCTAATTTAGTATCAAATGTTGCAAGTTCTGCATTGGTGCGTAATGCAAGTTCCAGGTAAGTTGCGTCATAAGCAGTTAAATCGTATTCTCGCGCTAGCGAAACAACGGAATTGCGCTGATGTTCTACGGAGGTTTCATCTGTTGATATTGGGAGTTTGGACAGACGATTAAAATAATCAATAATCTGTGCTTCAGTTACTACACGACGACGCTCGGCAACTACCAGAGCATTAGCAATTTCAGTATGCCATAATGTAGGTACAGTTGTTTCTTCCGCGATAGCTAAATCAGTTATTGCTTTGTCGGCACAGACGGCTTCTTTTTTATTGCTGCGCTCAAATATCCATGCAAGCGCCATGGATGCGTCTACTACTAATTTCATTTTCGACCCTCAGCAATCCAGCTGGCTAATTCTTTATTTTTAATGCCCTTAACTTTACGTATGCTGCGCATATTTTCAATCGCTGTATGCACATCTGGAAAGGCAGCGCTTTCGCTAGGCACCAGATCAGCAACAGGTTCGCCACGCAGCGTAATGGTGTAGCGTCTGCCATGCTTAACTTCTTGTAAAAGCTGGGATAATTTGGCTTTTGCATCAAAAGCCCCAATTTCGATGTACATATTAACCTCGATAAACTAGTTCACAACCTAGTTTATTATAATGCAAATAGTTTATTTTGGCAAGCAAGAAAGAAAGAATGGAAACAACGTCTTGATACAGCTATACTTTTCGCCAGCTTTTTTAAAGGAACATTATGGGCAAAAAAACTCCAATTTACCCACTGCATGTGCAGTCAAACGCCAAGATTGTGGATTTTGCTGGCTGGGATATGCCATTGCACTATGGCTCGCAGCTAGAGGAGCATCATCAAGTCCGACGCAAGGCCGGCATGTTTGATGTGTCGCACATGGGCGTGGTTGATCTGCATGGCAAAGAAGTGCAGCCGTATCTGCGTCATTTGCTGGCAAATAACATCGATAGACTTACCAATGGCAAAGCGCTCTACACTTGCATGCTCAATGACAATGGCGGTGTGATCGATGATTTGATCGTCTATAAAATCAATGACGAAGATTACCGTCTGGTGATCAACGCTGGCACGCGCGAAAAAGACATCGCGTGGATGCGAAAGCAGATCGGCAGTTTTAAAGTTGAGATTAAAGAACGTGCGGATCTCGCCATTTTTGCCGCGCAAGGCCCCGAAGTAAAAGACAAATTACAGCAATTTTTACCTGTCAACGCACCAATCGCCGCTATTTTAGAAATGAAACCTTTTCATTTCACTACCGTTGGCGACTGGTTCATCGCACGCACGGGTTACACTGGCGAAGATGGATTTGAAATTATTCTGCCTGCCACCGAAGCGCCCAAATGCTGGGAAGCGATGCAAAAAGCAGGGATTGCACCGTGCGGTTTAGGCGCGCGTGATACTTTGCGTTTAGAGGCCGGTATGAATTTATATGGATCTGATATGGATGAAACCGTCACGCCGTATGAATCTAATCTAGGTTGGACAGTCATACTCGAGCCAACTGACCGTCAATTCATTGGCCGTACCGCACTGGAAAAACAAAAACAGACAGGCGTGACACGTCGTCTGGTTGGTTTAGTGCTAGATGGCCCAGGTGTCATTCGTAACCATCAAAAAATCGCCATCAAAAACGATGGCACAGGCGAAGTCACTAGCGGTGGTTATTCACCCACGCTGGGAAAAAGTATCGCGCTTGCGCGCGTTCCCGCCGAAATTGGTAATGTATGTTTTGTAGAGATTCGTGGCAAGCAAGTGCCGGCTACCGTTGTGAAGCCGCCGTTTGTACGCAGCGGCAAACAAGTTTATTAAATATGCGTCGTCCCGGCGAAAGCCGGGACGACGATCTTAAAGGAGAAGTAAATGAGCAACATCCCGCAGCAATTAAATTATACCAAAACCCACGAATGGGTGCGTAAAGACGAGGAATTTTTAACTGTAGGTATTACCGATCACGCGCAAACCATGTTAGGTGATCTGGTGTATGTAGAATTGCCCGAGCCAGAAAGCACGCTGGAAGAAGGACAAGAATGCGCGGTGGTTGAATCTGTCAAAGCTGCGGCCGATATTTATTGTCCTGTGCCCGGTGAAATTGTAGAAATCAATGAAGATGTCATCGAAAATCCACAGCTCATCAATCAAGACCCCTACGGCAAAGGCTGGTTGTTCCGCGTTAAACCCTTTGAACAAAAAGGCGAACCGTTACTTAATGCTAACGAATATACCAAGGTAGTCGCCGCGGAAGCGCACTAAGGCCAGGAAATAAAGGAAGGAGTAGGCTATGCCGTTCATTCCACATACCGAACAAGATGTAAAAGAAATGCTGGAAGTGGTAGGCGTTAAATCCATCGATGATTTATTCGATGAGTTTCCCGAGGCGCTGCGACACGCTTCACTAGAAGCGGTACCCTCGGGAGTTTCAGAAATGGAATTGGGACGCCAAATGCGCGAACGCGCGCAACAAGATGGCGGCATGTTGTGTTTTATAGGCGCCGGCGCTTACGAGCACCACATCCCGGCCGCTGTGTGGGAGGTGGCGACGCGCGGTGAGTTTTACACCGCTTACACACCTTATCAGGCCGAAGCAAGCCAAGGCAGTTTACAACTTATTTATGAATATCAAACCATGATGGCGAGCTTGATGGCGCTCGAAGTGTCGAATGCCTCGCTTTACGATGGCGCGTCCGCGCTGGCGGAAGCGGTACTGATGGCGGTGCGCATTGCTGGTAAAAAGGGCAAGTCCGCTATTCTGATGCCGCGCACGGTGCACCCACATTATCGTGACACAGTGCAGACAATTGTCGCGCAACAAGATATTTCCCTGATCGACGTGCCTTACGAAACAACCTCCGGCCGTGTCGACCAAACCGAATTGCAAAAATTATTTAACGAAAATGTCGTCGCGCTTGTCATTCCCCAGCCCAATTTTTTTGGAGTGCTGGAAGAAGTAGATTCCCTCTGTGACTGGGCGCGAGAAAAAAATATTCTCTCCATCGGTGTGGTTAATCCAGTTGCCATGGCGCTGTTCAAGCCACCCGGTCAATGGGGTAAAGAAGGTGTGGATATAGCTTGTGGCGAAGGCCAGCCATTGGGAATTCCACTCGCTTCCGGTGGTCCTTACTATGGTTTTCTCTGCGCCAAAAAATCGCACGTACGCCAAATGCCCGGACGCATTGTAGGCCGCACCGTCGACACCGAAGGCAAACAAGGTTTTGTGTTAACACTGCAAGCACGGGAACAACACATTCGACGCGCCAAAGCGACATCCAATATTTGCACTAACCAAGGCTTGATGGTCACCGCATCCACCATTTACATGAGCCTGCTCGGGCCCCAAGGTTTACGCAATGTCGCACTCGCCTCGCATCAACAAACGCGAGAATTAATGAAAGCATTAACCGCGGTACAAGGTGTGGAAGCTGTATTTAATGCGCCTTACTTCCACGAAATTGTTGTACGCGTCAAGCAGCCCGTGACGCAAGTGTTGCGTGAACTCGCGCAACACGGCATACAAGGTGGCTATGCATTAGAACAGACTTACCCAGAGTTAAAAGGATGTTTGCTGTTGTGTGCAACAGAAACCAAAACGCAGCAAGATATTAATCGCATCGCGCAAGCGATGAGTGAAGTGACTACAGCTAATGTGACAACACGTGCAGGAGCAATGTAAATGACAAAACTCATATTCGAACTTAGCAGAACCAGCCGCAGGGCAGCCGCTCAATGGCCAGCCAGCGATAAAAAGGCCTGTGATGATATTCCAGCATCCATGCTTCGCAAAGACATCCCCAATCTACCGGAAGTATCCGAACTGCAAGTCGTGCGACACTTCACCAACCTCTCGCGCCGCAATTTTTCCATCGACACGCACTTTTACCCGCTCGGCTCCTGCACCATGAAATACAACCCACGCGGTGTGAACAAGTTAGCTTCGCTGGAAGGTTTTATCCAGCATCATCCATTGTCGCTCGAAGAAAACAGCCAAGGTTACATGGCCTGCGCCTATGAACTACAAGAAATACTAAAAGCCGTTACCGGCATGAAAGAAGCCGCGCTATCGCCAATGGCCGGCGCGCAAGGCGAATTTGCCGGTGTCGCCATGATTCGCGCTTACCACCGCTCTCGCAACGATTTAGCTCGCGATGAAATTTTAGTGCCCGATGCCGCGCACGGTACCAATCCAGCCTCCGCCGTACAATGCGGTTTCAAGGTACGAGAAATTCCCACCGATGCCAACGGTGATGTAGATATCGAAGCGCTAAAAGCCGCAGTTGGCCCAAAAACCGCAGGCATCATGCTGACCAATCCCTCCACACTCGGCGTATTCGAACGCAAAATCATCGACATTGCCAAAATCATCCACCAGGCTGGCGGTTTGCTTTATTATGATGGTGCGAATTTCAACGCCATTCTTGGCAAGGCGCGTCCTGGCGACATGGGTTTTGACGTGGTGCATCTTAATTTACATAAAACCTTTGCCACGCCACACGGCGGTGGTGGCCCAGGCAGTGGCCCTGTGGTAGCGAATGAACGTTTAGCGCCATTTTTACCCGTGCCGCGAGTCACCAAAGAAGGTGATCGCTTCCGATGGCTCACAGAAAAAGATTGTCCGCAAACCATTGGCAAGTTGTCCGCGTTTAGTGGTAACGCCGGTATTATTTTACGCGCGTATTTGTATGCACGCTTGCTTGGCAAGGAGGGATTGCACCGAATATCGCAATTTGCTGCGTTGAACGCGAATTATTTATTAGCACGTCTGACAGCAGCAGGCTTTACCGCGGCCTATCCAAACCGACGCGCCAGTCACGAATTTATTATCACACTGAAACCTGAAGCAAAAAACCTGCATATCACTGCGCTCGATGTCGCCAAGCGATTATTGGATTACGGTTTTCATGCGCCCACCATGTATTTTCCATTGTTAGTGCCGGAATGCTTGCTGATTGAACCCACCGAAACAGAAAGCCGTGAAGTGCTGGATGCTTTCGCCGACGCGTTAATCAGTATTATCAAAGAAGCAAAACAAGATCCCATCATTCTTAAAAAAGCACCACACACCATGCCGGTGCGACGACTGGATGACGTGAAGGCCGCGCGCGAACTCGATTTGACTTATCGCGAATGACTGTGCTACTCCTATTCTTATAGATTAGAAGAAGGGGTGTGCTATGGAAGGCCGAGAATTAATCATCGTTGCGCAAATCAAGATTGATGGTGAGTTAGAACAAAATCAAGTTATACAAAAAATTAACATCATTATTGATTTCATCAATAAATATCGTTATCGCCTGCCAGCGGAAAAAGATCAGGAATATAAACAAAAAAATCCACAAGCGGACATGCGCAAGGATGTTGAATTGCGCGAAAAAATTGCGCGCGATCTCAGTTCGCAGGCCAATGTGATGGGAATATATCAGCAGGTAGAAGAGGCCTTAAAACAAAGATACAGCCAGGAAGCTGAAAGAGAGCGTCACTTCGCCAATTTTAAACTGGTGGCGAATGATTTTTTTAAACACATACAATTTGCCCATCTAACAGCGGTTGAATTGGCGATTGTCGGTATGATGATCGACACTTTGTTAATTTTGCTTTATCAGGCACACCATAATTTGCAAGATGATGAGGCGCAGATTGGCGTCGTCAACAAGCAGAACGAATTGTTAAGAATAAGAGAAAGTCTCGCTGCCTGCATGGCTTATCACAAGGCTATTTTTGAGCATAATTGCGCGGCAAATGACAAAAAAGAATTTAATTATAGCGATATTGTGATTAATTTATTTGAAGCGATAGAAAAAGGAACAGGCATTCGTCTTGCTGAGGAAAGAAGAGATCTGTGGCCAGATATGAGTTATTTATTAACGTTGCCGGAAATTCCGTTCTACAAATTGGATGAGCCCAAAACAGTGGCGCGCTATTTTGATGATTTTAGAAGTTCATTGCCACCAGGTATAGATGATGTTGACCAATTAACGGATGATATTCGCGCGGAATTATCGTTGCTGGATGAAGAAGAAAAAGTAGCGTCCGCGTCTCAGCCAGTACAGGTGGAAGAAGCGCCAACGAGCGCGGGTTGTTTTTCAGGATGGTCGTTTTGGTCGCGTGCGCAGACGACGGTTCAGGCAGCTCAGCCGCTCAAGCCATTGGTGGTATCGGCAGGCGATTGGGTAGATCTTGATAGCGGAGAAGAAGGCGCGACCTTAGAAGAAAGTGAAGTCGAAAACTATGCGCTGGATGATGTGATTCGTTTGATGAGTAGTTTTAACAAAAAAGCGCAAGATCAATTGGAAAAAATGGATTTGGAACAAAGCCTGAGAAAAGAGCTTTATGACTTGCAGCAAGCGTTGTTGAGTGAAATTGGCAAGTTACAAGAGCTAGGTTGTTTTTCATGTTTTTCATTTTTCTGGATAGGAACGCTACGTAAAAAATTACATAAAGAAGCAGCGTTAAATTATGTGTTAGGCGCTTCAACGCTTGAGGAGCTTGGGCAGCGTGCCAATGACAAGCTGACTGACGATGGCAAAGACATGGTCTGCGCCGGCTGGCATTCACGCACCGAGGCGGCGCTTAAACACGTGAACGATGTCGTGCAGTTTCAAAGCGCGTCGCACTTTAGGTTTGACTTGCTGTAGCCCGGGTGAAACGCTTTTTGTTTCATCCGGGGAAAATGTGACTTTGTTCGGGATGCTTGCTCCCCGGGTGAAATTTAAAAAACAAATTTCACCCGGGCTACTCCA
>DAIDIB010000005.1:0-6924 GCA_027459575.1 Gammaproteobacteria bacterium
GTCACGATCCACGGACGGAAAGGAGTGCGAGTGAGCCTGTCCCCGCATGCTTTAAGCGGGGATACGTCCCCGAGATAGGTAAGGACACGCTTGGCAAGCGCATACATTCCGCGATGAGCGAAGTTCGTGAAATCCCTCTCAACGTATTCACCAAAATGCCCAGCATTTCTATCGACTACGCCGTCATGGAAAAATCAAACAACATCCTCGTACTGCCTTGTGACTTCGGCTGGCACGACATCGGCTCCTGGGAAGCCTACAAAAAGCTGCATGAAGCCGACCAACAAGGCAACACCATATTAGGCGATGCCATATTAATTGACTCACGAGACAACCTCGTACACAGCGAAACACGCATGGTCGCCTCCATCGGCATTAACAACCTGGCGATTATAGACACACCCGATGCGTTATTGATAACCCACCGCGATCGCACCCAGGAAGTAAAAGATGTCGTCAAAACATTAAAAGACAAAGCACACGACAGTTACCACACTCACCGCACCGTCATCCGCCCCTGGGGACATTACACCGTTTTGGAAGAAGGCACGCACTACAAAATTAAACGCATCGTCGTACACCCAGGTGCCGCATTATCCCTGCAATATCACGAACACCGCGCCGAGCACTGGGTAGTGATTGCCGGCGTCGCACACGTCGTTAACGGCGACAAAGAATACACGCTACACGCCAACGAATCCGCCTATGTTCCAGCGGGAACAACACACCGATTATCCAATCACGACAATATTGATCTGGTCATCATTGAAGTACAAACTGGGAACTACGTAGGCGAAGATGATATTATACGACTCGAAGATACATATGGACGCAGCAAATGAAAATAGCACTGGTTTGTGATTGGCTCGTCACGCTTGGCGGCGCAGAAAAAGTAGTTAAAGAAATTTTAACCTGCTTCCCAGACGCCGATGTTTTTTCTGTCGTCGATTTTATAGCAGACGATAAGCGCGATTTTTTACACGGCAAAAAAACCAAAACCACTTTCATTCAAAAACTGCCCTTCGCCAAAAAAAAATATCGCGCGTATCTGCCTTTGATGCCACTCGCTATCGAACAATTTGATTTATCCTCTTATGACATCGTGATTTCCAGCTCACACGCGGTCGCTAAAGGCGTGATTACCGGCCCCGATCAATTACACATCAGCTATGTGCATTCCCCCATGCGTTATGCATGGGACCTGCAGCACCAGTATTTACGCGAGACAGGTCTAGATAAAAAATCACGCGGCTGGCTGGCGCGATATTTCCTGCACAAACTGCGCCAATGGGATTTTCGCAGCGCAGCCGGTGTCGATCACTTCATCGCAAATTCAAATTATATCGCCAGACGCATCGAAAAAACTTACAGACGCGAAGCGGAAGTCATTCACCCACCCGTTGATATTGCCAAATTCACACCGCGCAAAGATAAAGAAGATTTTTATCTCACCGCCTCACGCCTCGTGCCTTACAAAAAAATTGATTTAATCGTCGAAAGTTTTAAGGATATGCCAGACAAGCGTTTAATAGTCATTGGTGATGGCCCTGAGATGGCGAAAGTCAAAAGTAAAGCGGGCAGCAATGTGACTTTACTCGGTTATCAGCCAGACGAAGTGATGATTGATCATCTACAACGCGCTAATGCGTTTATTTTCGCAGCTGAAGAAGATTTTGGCATTCTACCGTTAGAAGCACAGGCCTGCGGCACACCGGTGATTGCTTACGGCAAAGGCGGCGCGCTGGAAACGGTACGCGGCGCGACAGCTGAGAAATTAAATTCCGAAGATTCCGATCCAAAACTATTAAGTTTCTTCCGCTCAACTCCCAAAACAGGTGTGTTTTTTCCGGAACAAAGCGTTAAGGCGATTCAGCGAGCGATTGAAACATTTGAAGCGCATCGTTCACTGTTCACAGTTGAGAATTGCGTTAATCACGCCAAACAATTCGCGCCGGAGAATTTTAGACAGAAGCTGAAGTTGTTTATCGCGAGTAAGATGCAGTAAGCTGGTAAAACGATTTTTCCCTCATTTTCATGATGTAAAAATACAAGGTAAGTCACATGCAAAGGATAGCAACTTATTTATCTCAAATTTCCGCTTTACCCGTCATTGGCATCGATTTACTTCGCGCACTTTATTACGGAAGACACGAGCAAAATAAAGAGGCAATGGAAATGATTAATGTATTTCGCTAGTCGGTGGGCTGTGGTAGATATAGTCCATTTTAGGTGTTGGGCTGGGCTGCGTGGTAGGGGCTTCGCCGGGCTTGCCCGGGCCAGCGCAGGACTGTAAAAAAAAAGGCAAAATAGCCAGCAATAATAATTGATATCTAGTCATCAGCACACTTCCTTATATTGTTAATCTCGTACACAATCACACTGGATCCCGGCTTTCACCGAGACGACGTATTTACGGGCTACACTTACGGCATTTAAGATAGCGTATCAAACAACCGCGAGGAGTGATAGATGAGCAAGAGCAGAAGAAAAACAGATCCGACAACATCCTTTAGTGTGGGTTGTGATGATGGACAATGTAGTATCAACAATGCGACCACTACCGCAGCCACGCCTATCGCGCTTTCTGACACCCTGCAAAATGGCGCGCTTGCGACATTGGCAACCACAGCGGCACAGGAAATCCTCACTGATTTGCTTTCTTCTCGACTTCACGAAGACTTGCTCTACTGCACCAACCAGCTCGTACGCGCGGCCATTTTATGTGGCTATTTTAATATTGGTATGTATCGCGTTGCGGCCACACCCATATTACAAAATTATTTTTACCAGTACACTAAATACGCCATGCGCGATGAAGCAAGCGCTGAAGCAGCGGCAAATGTAATGACCATATGCTCTATACTCGGTTATGACATTGCCTATGGCGTGTTCTACGCTGATACAAGTTTTACCGAGGCAGCCTTGACAGGTGTCGCGACCATCACAGCCAACCTTGCTACCAAGTCAGGCACACGCGCAGTGTATCAATGGATAAAAAGTGGTCTTTTTGGCGCTAGCCAGGCAGAAAGCAGGCCTAAAGAAGAACCCCGGAAGCAAGCCTGGATATCGTTGGGGTTCTAGCATCAACAATTGCTCAGGCGCACCCAACATGCTATTCTTCGGCAGACTTATGCACGGCTAAAATGGATTAAATATGTCCACACAAGAACAAGCGTTGAGCTATGAATTTCCTCGTGTCACTCAAGCGCAGCTAGCCTTAAAAGATGTTACCGATGGCTTCGTCAAATGGCGGGTATGGTTCATGCTCGCTTATCAGGATATTAAATTGCGCTATCGTCGCTCTGCGCTGGGCCCTTTCTGGATCACCATCAGCATGGCCATCACTGTTTACTCGATGGGCTTTCTGTATGCGCACTTGTTCCATGTGCAGTTGGATCAATATTATCCATTCCTGGTTGCTGGCATGCTAAGCTGGTCACTTATTTCCATGGTGGTGACAGATTTTACCGATGGATTGATTGTCTCTGGCGGTTTGATTAAACAAATTAAACTACCCTATTCGCTGCACATCCATCGCATTGCCTGCCGCAATTTTATTATTTTCTTTCACAATATATTAGTGATCATCCCTATCATGATCATTTATCACTCCTCGATAAGGCTTAATCTCTATACATTGATGTTCATACCAGGCTTGCTGTTGATTTACGTTAACTGCTTTACCTACGGCTTCATTATCGCCCTATTCGGCGCGCGTTTTCGCGATATGCAGCAACTGATTAAAAATCTGGTGCAAGTCGCATTTTTTGTGACACCCGTGATGTGGAAACCCGAAACACTGGGCGATAAATATCTGTTTCTTCTGAATCTCAATCCATTTTATGCGTTTATTGAGTTAATCAGAGCGCCCCTGCTTGGCACGGCGCCCACTATGCTAAATATTGCGGTCACGTTTGCCACCACTATTCTGGGGATAGTAGTTTGCGCCAAATTATTAACCCGCTGTCGTTCACGCATTGTTTACTGGTTATAGGTCTGATATGGCAAGAATAGAATTGCGAGATGTATCGGTTGAGTTTCCCATTTACAACCTTAGCTCGCGCTCATTCAAAAAGAATTTTCTTCGTGTTGCCACCGGCGGCAACGTCGCGCAAAACACTAACGATCACGTGGTAGTGCGCGCACTGAATGATATTAATTTATTGCTGGAACATGGCGACCGTGTAGGTCTTATTGGTCACAATGGCTCTGGCAAAAGTACGCTGTTACGGTTATTAGCCACCATTTATGAACCAACCGGCGGCGATATACTCATTGATGGCCACATTTCTCCTATGCTGGATTTAATATCGGGTATCGAGATTGAGTTCACCGGTTATGAAAATATCCTCATGCGTGGGGCGATTCTTGGCTTAAATAGTAAACAAATTCGCGAAAAAACTGAACAAATCGTAGAGTTCACAGGGTTGGGCGATTATCTCTCCATGCCGGTGCGCACTTATTCTTCCGGCATGATGGTCCGGCTTGCGTTTGCTATTTCCACCAGCATCAATCCAGAGATTTTACTTATCGATGAAGTCTTTGGCGCGGGTGATGCTGAGTTTATGGAAAAAGCGCAGGCAAAAATGGTGTCGCTGTTAAATCAATCCAGCATTGTTGTAATCGCCACCCACTCGGATGACCTCATCACTGAGTTCTGCAACAAAGCCTTGTTAATGGAAAAAGGCAGCATTAAATACTTTGGATCTGTCGATCAGGCGCTTAAACTATACCATGGGATGAACTAAAAGGAGCAACAAAGGAATGATTATTAGCCGCACCCCCTACCGA
This sequence comes from Gammaproteobacteria bacterium, assembly GCA_027459575.1. Lineage (GTDB taxonomy): Bacteria > Pseudomonadota > Gammaproteobacteria > DSM-16500 > DSM-16500 > Aquicella. The sequence goes on from DAIDIB010000005.1 coordinate 4,792, forward strand.
ATTTCTTTTTTTGGTGGCGGTACCGATTACCACACCTGGTATCAAACACACGGCGCGGCCGTACTTTCCACCACCATTAATCATTACTGCTATCTGCAATGCAGATTGCTGCCGCCCTTTTTCGAACACAAATCACGCATCGTCTGGTCGAAAGTAGAAGAAGTCGCAAGTCACGCCGATATCAAGCATCCTGCCGTTAAAGCCGTGCTTGATTATTTGAACATTAATCAAGGCGTAGAAATTTCTCATCAGGGAGATTTACCCGCACGCTCTGGCTTAGGCTCAAGCTCTGCATTTACCGTGGGATTATTAAATACTCTTTATGCCTTACGCGGTATGATTTCCAGCAAACGCGAACTGGCTTGTGAAGCCATTCACATCGAGCGCGATATTTTGAAAGAAAATGTGGGCGTACAAGATCAAATCGCCACAGCTTATGGCGGGTTGAATAAAATTATTGTTTCCGCTAATGGAAATTTTGAAGTGACGCCACTCGTGCTGTCGAATAACCGCGTGAGTGAGCTGCATAACCATTTATTATTATTCTTTACCGGTGTTTCACGCACCGCGTCGGATATTGCTGGCGACAAGATTCAGTCGATTCCGAAAAAAACAGAAGAGCTGCATCAAATTCGTGAAATGGTCGACACAGCCGCTGACATTCTTACCAGCAACCAGAATATCACCGCTTTTGGCGAATTACTGCATCACACCTGGATGCTGAAGCGCCAAATCAGCAGCAAAATTTCGTCTGATTTTATCGATAATATTTATCAACGCGCACGCGACGCGGGCGCCATCGGCGGCAAGTTACTCGGCGCGGGCGGCGGTGGCTTCATGCTGTTTTTTGTAAAGCCGGAAGATAAACCTAAAGTATGCGACGCGCTGGATGATTTACTATTGGTGCCATTCGAATTTGAAAACAGTGGCTCACAAATTGTGTTCTATGATCGCACGCAGTATAGCCAGATGGCGATGACGCGTCGTGATTATGTGCATCTGCGTAAGCAGGAAATCGAAGAAGTTGAACCATTGAGCCGCGCACGATTAACGAAGTTGCTGGCAGTGGAGTAAGAGTAGCCCGGATGAGTGCTTTTCTCATCCGGGCTACACGAGACATGAATTAACTGGAGAAAACAAACATGACACAACAAGAAACACTGAACAAAATTAAAAATGACATTAACGCCTATTGCGATACCTACTTCGATTTCTCCTTCAAGCCCGACAACCCCGTCGTGCGCCTCCACGAACCCACCGTCAGCGGCGCGGAAATCAACGCGGCATTAGAAACCATGCTCTCCACCTTCACCACCATGGGCAAAAAAGTCCGCGCGTTTGAAAATCAATACGCGCAATACGCCGGCACCCAATACGGCGTGATGTCCAACTCCGGTTCTTCCGCGAATTTATTAGCTGTAGCGGCATTAGCGAACCCTTTCACACGCGATCATTTAAAGCCCGGCGATGAAGTCATCGTACCTGCCCTTTCCTGGTCAACTACCATCTGGCCGATTATCCAGCATGGTCTGATGCCGGTAATAGTTGATTGCGACATCAATGACTTCAACCTGGATTTAAACAAGCTGGAAGCCGCAATCAGCCCCAAAACCCGCGCGATTAAATTAGTGCATGTCTATGGCAACCCCTGCAACATGGATGCCATCATGTCACTCGCGAAAAAACATAATTTATTTATCATTGAAGATTGCTGCGAAGCGATGGGCGCGCAATACGATGGCAAGCAGGTAGGCAGTTTTGGTCATGTAGGCAATTTAAGCTTTTTCTTCTCACACCACATCAGCACCATGGAAGGCGGCATTTCCGTCACCAACGATTTCGATTTAACTGAAACCATGCGTATATTACGCGCGCACGGCTGGTCACGCGAGGCGGACGAACATCAGAAATACATCAACATGTATCCTGAGATCGACCCACGCTTTATCTTCATCAATATCGGTTACAATTTGCGTCCTACCGAAGTGAATGCAGCGATCGGTCAATTACAATTACCCAAGCTGGATGGCTTCATTGATCAACGCCGTGAAACCGCGGACTTTTACTTGAAGCATCTTGCCAAGCACAAAGAGTTTTTCCACTTCCAATCTGAAACGCCCAAAGGCAAACATG
>DAIDIB010000005.1:6934-40626 GCA_027459575.1 Gammaproteobacteria bacterium
TTCGGTTTCCCGATTATTCTCAAAGATGGCACACCGTTTAGCGTGAAAGACATCACCAGTTACATGCAAGCGCGCAAGATTGAAACCCGCCCAATTATCGCGGGCAACATGGCGCGTCATCCGGCATTTAAAATGTATCAACATCGTGTCGCGGGCGAATTAAACGGCGCGGATACGGTGATGCATAAAGGCTTTGCGTTTGCTTGCCATCATGCGGTTAATCAGGCTGCACGCGAATATGTGGTGAATACCATTGACGCTTTCATAGCTGAGTTTATGGCGGGTAAAATAGCGAAGGCGGCAAACTAATGACAAAAACAAAAGTACTTATCTGCGGCGCGACGGGCTTCATCGGCCGCAACATGACTGAGCAACTGAGCAAACGCGCGGATTTAGAAGTACACGCCGTGCGCTTCAACCGTCCGGAATATAAATGCGATAATGTCACCTGGCATCAGGCTGACTTGCGTAATCAGGCCGACCTCGAGCGCGTGATCAAAGGTGTGGATGTGATTATTCAGGCGGCGGCCACGACCTCTGGCTCCAAAGACATCGTGACACGACCTTATATACATGTCACGGATAACGCTGTGATGAATTCTTTGCTGTTCCGTTCCGCATTCGAACACAAAGTAAAGCATGTCGTCTTCTTCAGCTGCACCGTGATGTATCCCTCCAGCGACAAAGCACTGAGAGAATCTGATTTTGACGCCAACAAACCCTTGCATCCGCGGTATTTTGGCGTGGGCAACACGAAACTGTACATCGAAAAAATGTGCGAGTTTTACGCCGGCATTTGCGATACGAAATTCACCGCTATCCGCCATTCCAACATCTACGGCGCACACGACAAATACGACCTGGAACGCAGCCATGTGTTCGGCGCCACCATCACCAAAGTGATGACCGCTACTGATAAGATTTCTGTGTGGGGTACTGGCGAAGAAGAACGTGATTTGTTGCATGTTGATGATCTGGTGCGTTTCGTTGAATTAGCTATCGCCAAACAACCTGAAAAATATCGCTTATATAATTGCGGTCTAGGTCAGGCAATCGCGATTCGCGATTTAGTGCGCAAGATAGTCGACTACTCCGGCAAAAACTTAAAAATCGAGCATGATCTTTCTCAGCCGACTATTAAAACCAGTTTGTTTCTGGATTGCTCTTTTGCCAAAAAAGAACTGGGCTGGGAGCCGCAAGTCAGTTTAGACGATGGCATTAAGACCACACTTGCCTGGTGGAAAGAACATATCGGCATGAAAGCTGTCGCTTAATGTAGCCCGGATGAGAAAAACACTCATCCGGCCTACTCTAGTTCGGCACCAATGTTACTTTAAACACGTACGGCGAAGCAGCGGAATCTGAATCAACATTTGTATTTGGCAAGGTACTTTGTATACCGCCAACGATATATCCAATCACCGTCGACTGCTTAATCGCATCCAGATTAATCACCTTATTAGGATACTGAGGAATATTGTTGGGGATAAAATACGCGCCAGCGCCAAAGAGCAACGCATTACCGGGATTAGAAGCGGTCGATAGTATCGTCGGATACTGGTTAGGCATTAAGTATTGCGTAAAGTTACCATTCATATCCATTTTCACCGTTGTGACTTGATTAATGAACGGAATTCCGCTGTCTGTGGTAAAAACGCCGTTCTGATAAAATCCATACGAAATCCCGCCAAAAAAGATATGGTAATTACTCGCGTTTTTTCCTGAATACAAGCTGGCGGTCGCGCAAACGTACTGATTCATCCCCTGCTTGAAACTTGATGGCGAATTGGGATCAGCCATGACTGGATCATTCACGCCATTAATAACAACAGGGACCGTCCATACACCTGATGCGAGAGTAAAAACACCCGCATAAGCCACCAAACCATATTGGAGAAGGTTATTGCTATCTTTGAGCATGGTGGGAATAACATTCAGATCACGACGTCTAAAATTAGGATCCGGCAAAGCAGGCATGGAGCTGTAATAATCCGCGGCAAGTTTTCCACCCACACTTTTAATGACAAACTGCCTTACTTGCTTGCTATAAATACCGTTACTGTCGGTGGTATAGACGCCATCAAAATTTTGCCCGAAGACTAACTGTGTCATATTCCCAAGCTTATACATTCTACCGCCAGTAATCTGAAATTGCTGGTTATAGAGTTGCTGCATATTTTTAGCTACCGAATTTTTGCCAGCTCCTCCTTTGATTACCCAATCGATTATCCCCGGCAGATAAAGTGCCGTTAAAACAGGCTTGGTGCCATATGTTCCCGTTGAGGAATCAACACCATAACCACCTGTCATATAAAGCGTGTCGCCTTCCTGATGGCCCTGTGGGCTGGTTACAGATAAGGTCTCAATTTGCTGCTCACTCAACCCTGAACTTGGATCATTTAACGCGCGAAAGTTGACAGCGCCCGTTTGAAAATCCACGACATAAATACTTGAATTTTGCTGGTCGGGAGGAAAAGGATCAGAACCAAACCCATGCAAGCCGTTTATGCGCCCCGCTATGAATACCCATTTTCCTTTGGAAACACCCACCACACCCGAATGAAAGCCTACTGGCAAGCGAAAATTAGCTTGCTCTATTACAATCTGGAAAGGTAGTTCTGATCCAGAAAGAATAGGACTTAAGGTATCTGTTTGGTTATCACCAGCATTAGCATAAACAGACATCATTCCGAAACTAATAGCAACAAGCCATCTCAGAAACGCGATAGAAATCCTTTTCATAAAAATCCTTTTTTATGCGAATTTATAGTTAATGCCGAGCGTACCTTGCACGATCGTATTTGCAATCTGGAAAATATTGCCGGTGTTATCCGAGGTCGAATAACTGTTAGGCATAATGGCATCCACTTTGAGGCGAGCCGAAAATTTATCGTTGATAGCATATTCAATACCAGCGCCAACTGCTGATCCGAGCGGTTTCTTCTCCACATTGAATGAATTAAAGAAAGGAACGCTGCTTACGTTGGTTGTAGTGCCGGATAAGTTAGTCCATGACAAACCAGCCGCCAGAAATAACAGCGTTCTCTCGGCTGCTATGCCGCCAATTAACTCCAATAAACAAAGATCGTTTAATTCATTCGTTGAATTCAGCTGATAAGTAGCGGTGGGAGAACCATATTGTTTATAAAAGGTATCGTTAGAGAATTCGGCGCTGAATTCCACGCCATAAACACCCGATACCTGAGTCAGATCCATTTGGCGGCGATACCCTACTTGAAAACCGCCAGTAAAATGCGGGTTAGCGTTTTGCTGAATAGTGGCATTAAAAGTGGTGGCTTGATTATCCGTGATAGACATGGTGTGTTGCTCGGCGCCGATATTGAGACCACCGTAGAGACCAGTCCAGTTATAATTAGCAAAAACAGGGGATGAAAGTAAGGAGACACTAACTAGCAAGCTAGAGGTAGCCAATTTGAATCGTTTCATTTAAAAAGTCCCTTTATTGATGATTCTGCAAATGTGACGGAGTGTTTAATAACTTAGCGGAAGATTAGGACAAATGCAAATATAACCATGCTCTTAACTGGCCTTGAACGGCGGACTTAAAAACCGTCGCCCTGACAACACCTAATGAGACAGCATTATTTTTTCACAGAAGGTTTATGATCACGCGCCTTAATAAGAGTCTCTATCCCACATCTCGCACTCGGACGTTTTGCAACATCAACACGCCAACAAGCTTTAAAAAAATGCGCTACCCGCCGATTACATTTTTTGTCTATTTCCTCCGGCATGCCGCTCATCTTTTTAACTTGAATTGTAAGCGATTTTTGGCCAACAGCCTCAAACGGGTCCTTTTTATGAAGCATGCTCCAAAACGTTAGTCCCAGTGCATACATATCAGAACCTTTGGTATTGTAAGCATGGCCTGGCATCATTATTTCAGGCGCGACATAAAGCTCCGTTCCATATTTAGTACAACGTTTTTTAGCTTCTTCACTAGTGATAGCCAAACCAAAATCACATAATCTGGCGTGATTGTCAGCGGTCAATAAAATATTTGCCGGTTTAATATCACAGTGCAAATAGTCAAAGGCATGCATAAACGATATTGCTGTGGTCGTTATTGATATCCGTTATTTTAAGCGGAGTGACTTTTTTGCGAGATTCCATGCGGCATCCTTTCGTAGCACAGAGTTATTTCAGACTACATTAGATCGAACGTATGGAATATAGGGATTTCCCATTACTAAAATGGGGTTCTACCTTAAAATCTATCTTTCCACTCTCTCAACTCTCGAAACTTCGCAACATTTTGTTTGCAGCGCAGAAAAGGGTTTGTCAAACGTTCAAGTCGCATATCAGATGGCACGGCTGGCTTTCCGCTACTGCGAAGATTGACTACCGCTTCGTAGCGTTTGGCAATATCAGCATTTTCCGGTTCTACCTGTACTGCGAAACGTAAATTATTCTGCGTGTATTCGTGTCCACAATAGACCTGTGTGTCATCCGGCAATGCAGCAAGCCGCTCTAGCGAAGCGAGCATTTGCTCTGCTGTTCCTTCAAACACACGTCCACAACCCGCGCAGAATAATGTATCGCCACTGAATAATAGTGGCTTGGCATAATACGCAACATGACCGAGCGTGTGACCTGGAATATGAATAACAGTAAATGGCTCCGGCCACATCGAAAGCTTGAACACCTCACCATCTTTCACATGATGCGTCACAGACGAAACATTTTCCAAAGCATGCGCATACACTTGCAAATCAGGATAGCGACTAACCAACTCCTCTATCCCACCCGTATGATCCCAATGTTTATGCGTCACCAAAATCGCGATCGGCTTAAGCGAATGCTCCCTAAGATACGCCAACACCGGCGCCGCCTCACCCGGATCGACTATAAATACTTCTGCCAGCTCGCGATTGATGCCAAGCCAGATGTAGTTATCTTTGAGCGCGGGGATGAGGATTATTTCAAGCATAAATAATGTCCGAATGATGTGTTATATATTTATCAATAAACTCTCTTGGTTTGATAACTAGAATGTCGTTGAATCCATTAATTACAAGCAAATCATCATCGCCGCTAATAATGATTTTAGTACCTGATGCAATTGCACAAGCAATAAATTTATCATCGTCTTTATCGCGAGAAATAGATTGCGTAAGCGACGGCACGTTATATATATGAGAATTAGTAATCAAAAGATCAATGATGTCGTTTACTTTTACCTTCGGGTATTTTTTATAAAGAACCTTACTAACCCGAATATATTCATCGAGAATATCCACAGATAAAATTAAATCAATCTTTTTATTTTGCCAAGCATCTAATATTTTAGCAGGGGGACCAGACCAGAATATTCCAGACATAATAACATTAGTATCTAAAATAACTTTCATCACTTTTTTCTTACTTCCTTAATGGCATCTAAAAGAGCTTCCTTTGTAAGTCCAGCAGATTTGGCTTGCTTTCTTGCCTTAGCAATTAAACTTGAAAATTCATTGAGCGATGGCTGTGTGATTCGCTTTAAAATAACCACATCTTTCTCAGCAACAGCAATAAATTGGTCTCCTGCATGCAGGTCCATAATCATTCGGATTTCTTCTGGTATAACGATTTGTCCTTTTGAAGACATTCTGGTTGTCGATAGAGTACTCATTAATATCACCTCATTATTCAGTCTTACTAGTAAGATTATAGCAAATTGGACCGAACATTACAATCATGAATCATTTATTCCTTTTCCGCACGCAATACCCCAAACCGAATCCTGCCCCATATCCTCTCATGAAAATAAAAAAGGCCAATTTTAGAGATAAACTCAAGCAAACCGATATAAAGACTGATATCCCACTTTTGCGTGACGATGAACGCCAACAAGGTGGTTGAAAATGTGCCAAACAAACGCCAGCTTGTGGCCTTGATGATGCTGCGCAGATGTGATTCCTTCATTGCCACTTCCTGTAAAAACTATTAGGATGTGCCAAGCGAAAAAAAGAATCAATGGGGAATAAAATGAACTTTTATAAGGGTAAAAATGTACTCGTTACCGGCGGCACTGGTTTGATTGGCCGTCCTTTAGTGGAAATGCTTGTGCAACAAGGCGCCAATGTTACGGTAGTCTCACTCGATGACCCTTCCCGCGCGCCACAAGGCGTTACTTTCAAACGCGCAGATTTACGCGAGTTCAGCAACTGTTTAGAAATCTGTCAAAGTCAGGAAATCGTATTTCAACTCGCTGGCGTCAAAGGCTCCCCCGCCATGACCGCCAAACGCCCTGCGAGCTTTTTTGTCCCGACCATCACTTTCAGCATTAACATGATGGAATCTGCCCGTCGCGCTGGCGCAGAACGCTTCCTGTTTACCAGTTCGGTAGGTGTTTACTCCCCTGCCGAAGTATTTTACGAAGACGATGTATGGAAAACCTTCCCCTCGCCAAATGATCGCTTCGCTGGCTGGGCTAAACGCATGGGCGAACTACAAGCCGAAGCGTACAAAATAGAATACAACTGGGACAAAATCTCCATCGTGCGCCCTGCGAACGTATATGGCCCTTACGATAATTTCGATCCGGCTAACGCCATGGTCATCCCCTCGCTCATCCGTCGCGCGATGGATGGCGAACGTCCATTGACTGTGTGGGGCGACGGCTCACCGATACGCGACTTCATCCACGCACGAGACGTGGCACGAGGCATGATGCTGGCGGTTGAGAATGGCATTAACGAACCTATCAATTTAGGTAGCGGTACTGGCGTCACCATCAAGCAAATCGCGGAAATTGTCGCGGCAAATGTACCTGGCGCGCCGGTAGAGTTAGTGTGGGATACCACCAAACCCAGCGGCGACGCCAAACGCTTGATGGACATGAAGCGCGCCAATGGTTATGGCTTCACACCGCAAGTTTCCATTGAAGATGGCATTAAGGAAACAATTGCGTGGTTTGCGGAAAACCAGGGCAAAACTGAAAACAGATACAATGCCTTCACCGAAAAAGCTCACTTACCGACGGAAGCGGATAAAGCATGAGAAAAGTCGCGATCGTGACAGGTGCCAGCCGAGGCATAGGGGCTGCGACAGCAGAACTACTAGCAAAAAATGGCTATGCTGTCTGTGTCAATTATCTAGGTAACGAAACACGCGGGAATGAAGTTGTTGCCGCCATCAAAAAAAATGGTGGTAACGCGATTGCTGTTAAAGCCGATGTGAGCAAAGAAGAAGATATTCTCAGATTGTTTGCGACTGTCGATAAAGAACTTGGTCCAGTCACCGCGCTGGTTAATAATGCCGGCACGAATGGCGGCATTTGCGAAGTTGCTGATATCACTTTTGACCGGTTACATTCAGTATTCGCAGCCAATGTTTATGGCACCTTCATCGCCTCGCGCGAAGCGGTCAAGCGCATGAAAGAAAATGGCGGCGGTTGCATTGTGAATGTTTCTTCTGAAGCATCAAAATTTGGTGGTACTAACCTGTCACACTATGCTGCTTCTAAAGCTGCGGTTAATACCTTCACCGTGGGTTTTGCTCGCGAAGTAGCACCATTCAACATTCGTGTTAATACGGTTAGCCCGGGCGTCATCGACACCGAGATGCATCACTCCTCCCCACCCGACCGTATCGCCAATTTGCTCAAGACCCTGCCGATGGGTAGAATGGGCAACGTAACAGAAGTAGCCGAGATGATTAAATGGCTGGTATCGCCAGAATCATCTTATGTCAGCGGTGCGATTATTCCAGTAACAGGATCACGATAGGATGAGTTTTCCCTTATGAGTATTTTTTTATCTATATTTGCTGCCACTTGCCGTCCACACAATATCACCCATTTTCTCGATAATTTAAAAAACACCGCGGACGATTATTCTTCCTTTGAAGTATTGCTAAAACTGGACGAAGACGCGGATGACATGGCCAAGCTAATAGAAGATTACAAACAGTCATCGCCACTCAATATCAAATATTTGAAAACCGCGACACTGGATGGCTATTACTCGCTGGATGTCGGTTATAACGAATTGCTGAAAATAGCTGACCCAGAGACTTATTTCTGTTGGCTTTTAACAGATGAAATTCGCCTGGAAACACAAGGCTGGGATACGATACTCAAAAAACAGATTGGCTTTTATCCGGATGATATTTTTCGTATCAAGCTCTCGATCTTTCAGCTAAAGAATTACAATGACTTTTTTGAATGTTTGCCATGTCCCGACAATTACGCAGTGACCACTCGCAAGTGGCTGGAAATTACGGGTGGCTGGGGCAATTTCTGGGGGCCGGATTCGTGGCATCAGTGTGTGGATTATTATTTGGGGTTGTGTAAGAACAAGGATAATCCGTATGGGATTTGGCGGTCGTATCCGTTGTTTGATATTAAGGTGGGTGGGCAGGAGGCGGGGCAGGGGATTGAGGATCCAAAAAAACTGCGAGAACGCGCAAGAAAAATCTGGCGCGGCTGGGCGCGGCATAGCACGCATGCGGCGCAGGAAAATTTCAAGCGCCTTGCCCAGCGGTTAAATGCGCATATCGTTGCCCATTCCCAAAAGTTAAACGAGTATACCCTTACAGAAAACTTATCAACAAAAACTATTACATTGATGGGGTCTGGACAAACCAGACAACACATTGACAAATGGAGCTATCAGCTACCACGATTACAACTAAGGTTTTTTTTGGGTAACAAAAAAATAAAATTGATTCATCTTATTCCTTTTCTTGCCATATATCATAGAAAAGTGAAATATTATTGTAATATCGCCGTTTTGTTACGTTTACCTAAAAAACTAAGTGCGATTATTTATAGATCTTCCATTAAAAAAATTATTCAACTGCCTCGCTTGATTATAAACCTACTAGAACTTCTGTTAGATTCACCTTATTATTCGTATAGAATCCTTTGTTTAATTTTACGTAGCTTGACGACTATTTTTAGAAAATTTTGTTCGTTTTTTATGCGATCAAATACTAGGGCGCTGATTACTTATAACTATAATGGCAAGAGTTTAATAATTAATAGCCCAAACCAGGTTGGGACTGTTAAATAATCTTGTCACTTCTAACAGTAGGTTGCTTTCTCTTTAGCTGTGAATTGTTTATTAGCATTAACAGCTAAAAAATCAGCCAGACGATCACCTATCATTGCAATCACATCTTGATTAGTATCAATTGAAAATGGCAAACCAAGCATTGCCTGACTCAAGTATTCGGTATTTAATAGTCGTAATTCTTTAGGGAGACCCTGATAAGCAGGGTACGTGTGACAACCTTTATTCCACCAGATTCGGGATTCAATATTCTGATCTAACATATAATCGCGAGCTAATTCCGCCAGACCTGACACTAGCACATTGCAAGTACTACTGAGCCAGTCGATAGAAAGCCAGGATTTTAAACCCAACTGGTCAAACATGGTTATATAATTACTTGTCACTGCCAGGCGTTTCTCTCTAATTTCATCCCAGGCGTCCAACACTGCCAGACCAATGCCAGCCTGATATTCAGACATTTTGGCATTCGTGCCAAGGTAGGAGGAGGTGCGTGACACATCAAAACCAAAATTAGACATGCCTTTGACACGACTGATGAGATCAACATCCGATGAAAGCAACATTCCACCCTCTCCGATGCCAAATATTTTTGTACCGTGCAGACTAACCATCATGGGTGTTGCGCCTGGCCGCATCTGGGGTAAACGATGAACTGCATCAAACGATGCCGCCGCGTCAATCATAACGGGGATTTTTGTTTCCGCAGTAAACGCATCCCACTCTGCACGCGGAATGGGATAACCAAATGGTGAAACCACCATTACAGCGCCAATTTCTTCTATTGGAACATGGTCATGAGCAAGAAACTGCTTAACTAGCGCGGGTGTCAATGCCTGCGTATCCAGATCAACATCCAAAAATAATGGCCTTAATCCTGCTAACATGGCGGAAGCAGGTGTTGCAGAAAAAGTCCATGATGGCATCAGACAATATTTATCTTTATCTATACCCATCGCCATTAATCCAGTCTGCAGGGCAAGCGTACCGTTACACACCATCACAAGATTATCCCGAGGAATTTGCAGCAAATCCGCCATGCGTTGTTCAAACAAATTAAATAATTTGCCAAAATTACTATGACAGCGATTGTTTTCTATGTGTGCAAGATAAGGAATCATTCGTTCAAAAGGAGGTAAACTGCTTTGCAAAATAGGTAAACGGTGTTCCAGTTTATTTTTCATGTAAAATCCCTAGTGTTCCTAAATCGTTCATAACTGCGAATATAAATTATCGCGAATCTGAGTAGGTTCTTGCTCTGCCAGACATTGAATAATACTGTGATACTCCCCATTATAATCAGGCAAAAAACGCAGCTTTATACCACGCTGCTGAAAAACATTCTCTTCATAAAGCGCACGCCCACCAGAAGCATTGACATACTCTGTTGCCTGAAAATGACTGGCAATGTGCAATATTCTATCCTGACTCTTAATATTGGCTGGAATATTTAATGAGGCAGAATAAGTTATATTGAATGGAATGGCAAGAATGTGACAAATTTCGCGCAAACAATTTACAATATAATCGCAAGGAGTCAATTTTAAATCTCTTATAGTGTTATATAACACAGGATATTTTTGCTCAATGACGCTTAATGCACTGTATCGCTTTAGCGTATCGTGCCATTCATCTTGTGCGCTCTCGCGAAATAATAAATCCTTGATAACTGTGTCCATTGGCTGCTTTTGTAGTGGCATAGTCAGATAATCGAGTGCGCCAGATTTCGTTTTTAATCGGTTGCGATGAACCCAACTACGTCTTGGAAATTGAACACAGTTATAAATCACAAAAAGATCTGTCGCGCACAGCAGACGCAAGTAACCACTGTAAGGAAGAAAATTTGGCTGCATAATGGATATTTTCATTAGACAGTCTCACTCGAACACCAGCGTTCCCACATATGCAGATAGGCTGTCTCGAAGTTTTTATAAAAATGATGAATATTGGTGAGAGATGAAGTGACCATTTCTTCGTGTAATTGTTTACGATAATGAGCTATTTGACCTGGTTTGCAAGCAAGAGTAGTTGCGAGTTTAACATAATCATCTACTGTTTCAGCAATCAATTCGGGATGATTGAGTGTTGTTAACACACTGGCGCCCGAACGCGCAGCCCAACGTTGTCCACGCAAGGTGACGATTGGCACTCCTTGCATCAACGCTTCAAAAGTAGTAGAGCCGCCTGTAACGGGCATATTATCCAGCATAATATCAATTTCGTTATATTTCTTTAGTGCGTCGGCTTGTTCAGTCCAGCCAAGCAAAATCACACGATCACCAGCTATGCCGCGATTTGCAAAATGTGTCGCAAACACCCGACGATATAGATCATGACTAAAGGTACCGCACTTCAGAATAAGACGTGAATTGGGCACTTGTTTTAAAACTCGCGCCCACGCATCAAGGTTTTCATGTGTAATTTTATGGCCGCTACCAAAATTACCAAAAGTAATAAAACCGTTTTTTTTGACCGGCGGCTCTTGAGTCCTGCTACCGAACAACTCCGCATCATAACGTACAGCCGCATTGAACTGATCGCAACGATAAACCTGTTCCACATAATAAGGTATATCATCGTCCGCGATAGAAACCCGGTCACTCATGACGTAGTCAATAAAAGGCAAGCCTGTGGTTGAAGTATGATTGTACCAGTTTATTTGTATTGGCGCCGGTCGGTAAGAGAGCGCGTTAAACCGGTTAATAATGCAAAAACCATTCATTTCCTGCAGAATATCAATGCCATGTTGTTTGATTAAGGCAGCAAGATCACTATCCGATTTACCTCGCGTATCAAGCCAGTGATCAGCATACTGCCTTAAATGTTCAGGCGTTTCGCCATCATCGTAACAATATATCTCAAATCTACTCTTGTCATGTAACTTTAAAAACGGTAAAAAACAATTGTGCGCAATACTGTTCGCAAAAAAATGACAAACGTAACCCAGTTTTATTTTCTTATTTTTTTCTTTACTCATGCCCTTTTCCCAGCCGACACGACGCGCGGGTGAATCATAAAGTTCTGCCCACTCTTTATGCGCCTTGAGTAACGATGCATTTGTTGTGCTTGAGCAAAGCAACAGGTTTTGTAAATACATGCCGTGAACTCTGTCATCGTTCTGGTCATTTAAAAATCGCATATAGAATTCAGACGCTTTTTCATGCTGGCCAGCATTCATTAGCGTCTGTGCAATTTCTACATAAGGATGCAAAATGGATTTTTTTTCGTTTTCATAACGCACACGCCAACTATCTATTACCGCCAGATCTAGCGGGAGATAAGGCTTGACTTCATTACCTACCTTATTCGTGTCAAAACGTTTTCGCAAAAAATCAAACCATCCCATATTTATACACTCGCGAGCTTTCTTACAAAATTTTTGAGCCTTGCACTAAATGAAGCAGTGGGGGTCACAGCCATTGTTTCAGTTGCTACAGCGGGCGGCGGTTCGGCATTAAACATAATTAAATGACGGAAATTGAACATGGATCGGTGAGTATCTGGCTTTGTCGCTGATGGATTGGGGGATGGCAAATTGATAATGTTTGTTTTCCAGGTTTCTTCCGGCATAAAATCCTTGGGATGAATACGTATATCAATACTGTATCTTTCAACCGAATAATCCTCACTAAAGCTGGTACGATGCGGACAATAAGGATCAAAAATTAACACATCTCCTACTTCCATGTGCGGTCGCCAACGTAAAGGACTCGCTTTTACAGTAAGCATTTCATCTGACATGCCCTTACCGCTATAAGAAACTTCCAGGCCGTTATCCTGATGCAGCCTCTGATGCATTTTTTTCGGTATCAAATCCAGTCCGGGCGTTTTTGCATCGATCTTCATCAATGGCATCCAGCACGTGAAAAACTTATCACCGCGATCAAAAATATCCTGATGCCAGGGCAAATAATTTTTCCATTCAGTTGGATCGCAACGACGAATACCCGTTGATTCCACATGAACAACAAATTCGTCTTTATTAAAATAATCTTTCAGGCAATCGATAAATCTGGTTTTATTCAATACTTGCTCTAACGAAGCGAGGCTAGGCAAAATCCCTGCGGGGTGGCCACCTGCCACATAGCTTTCGTTTTCAGGCGACAATAACTTGTTATGCATCAGGTTTTTAATAACATAAAATAAATCGAGCGTTTCATTTTTAATATGATCTACTTCTTCCGGCGCAAATAGACCGCGAATCATAATGCAACCGTATTTTTTCATGGTTTCACTGAACAACGCGGGTGACAGTGACGCGTAAGAGACTGTCATTTCATTGCCTGAGACATATTCCATCATTTATTCTCCTTCACTCATGGAAGCAAGACCTATGCCAGTCTTGCCAAAGCCATTGCCGTTATAAAACATATAATATTTGCCGTTGGTTTTAACAACCGAAGGAAACGCGAGCATTACTGAATCCCAGTCATTTTCAGAACGCTTGAGATTGACCTGATCATCGTGTCGATCCCAGTTTTTTGCATCCTTTGATTCGGCGTAACCGATCCAGTAAGCGCCATTTCCTTCCCGGAAATCTTCAATGCTGCGATAACTATACCACATCCTGAAAACACCGTTTTCCTTGATCACACTCGCATTTGAAATGCACTCAAAATCATAATTTTTATTTAAAGCCACTACCGCATCTCGATGCCAGTCTATACCATCCTTCGAATGCGCGTAATAAAGCGTGAACATGCCTTCAAAACGGCCTTTAATTGGCACCCATTTTTCCAGATTCAGATAATACATATGCCAATCATCGCCATCTTTGATTACATAGGGATTGTTGGAAAAAATCGGCTCTTTTTTAGTGCGGTCGAAGAGTGGTGCAGGTGAATATCGCTCAAAGGTATGACCACCATCATGACTGATGGCAAGGCCTGTTGTGAGTCTGTGGGGTGTTAATGTTAAAGCATTCCAACCGTGATAATAAAGATAAACCTTGCCATCATGGTGCATCGCGCAACTTGGCGTCACGCCACAATCATCAAATGTTCCCGGCTCACCTAAATCCAGCACGGGCTTGTCTGAATGACCCAACACTTGTGTTGGATCATTCACATCTACATCCACATAACCCATCCGTCCGCGATTATCTTTATCGCGCGTAGTAAAAAAAACTCTTATTCTATCTTGCAGGACTATTGCTTTAGGAAATGAAGCATGCGAATGCATCCAGTCCGCATGTTTGTCAACGTGAAAAATCATGCCATGCTTTTGCCATGTTTGTTTTTGATCTGCTTTACTCATAAACTTTTTCCTCTTTCTCTTTTGCAGCCCAATATGCTGGAAAATATCCCGTGAGATTTTCAGGATCGACACCATACTTTGCACACGATTGCGTATATGCTGACTGATCATAAATTTGTTTTAGCGCATAGGTCGTCATGGGTTTGCCGCCAAATCGCGCCTTGAATTGCTCAAGCGCATCACCTTCACGCACACCACAACCCAGATGCAGCCACTTCGCACCTTGCTCATGAAAATATGTGACGGCATCAAACAGAATACCACGCGCGTGTGCACGCCCCTCATCATTAGAGGCGATCATGTAGTAATCGACGATGTCATGATAATGAATGAAAATGGTAACTGCCTGAATATAACCATCAACCGCCACACTTAATAAATGCGAATGCGGTGAGGCAATTATCTGACGCCAGGCTGTTTCGCCAAAATCATAAACGGCCGCTGCGTTTCTGGCCTGAAGTGCGGCTGAATAATGTTTCACAAACGAAGCAATAACATCTTCACTTTTTTCCCTACAAACGACAAATCCCGCTTTTTGCCATTGGCGCAAACGCTGTCGATGATCATTTGAAAAATTTTTTCGTATTGCTTCAAGGTCTGATGTTAAATCCAGCATGTAAGTGGTTTTGCCAGCAAATAAATCGCTCGGTCTAAAAGTAAACTCTGCATTGACAAAAGGATGTAGCGCAATGTGACCGCAAATGTACCCTTGCTCTTGCATAAATGAGTACCAGCTCTCAGCAAACTCATGGCAAGTGCCATGATAGGCGAAACCGGAAAACCCATAAGGTGTAGTGATATCTGATGAATCTTGGGGTGACTTGCGGCGTGGCGAGATAGGACATACCACGCTGAAATTTTCATTTTGCGCGACATACAAAAAAATGTCGCGATTTGAAGCGCTACGCATCGCCTGATTGTACCAATGGGTATGAGTATAAGCATGATGAGGGACATCGGCTAGCGCCGCTTCCCACTCTTGCTTCGCGTGTAATGGAATTAATTTCTGCCTCAGCTGCATATTCTTATAGCCAACTCTTGTCCCATTCGTTTGCGATATTAAAAACACCTAAATTCGGCCGCAGACGTTCCTGAATATGCGGATGCAAGGCGCGATCAACCAATGCCTGAATATTACGGTTATTCAAATCCACGTGATTTTCAAACCAAAACCAGAAGCGAGCGATTTCGATGCGAAACGGCACATGCTCTTCCTGCTGCGATGCCCATTGAATATTTGTCAGTAGCACGCGGCCATCCAGCACGGCGGCCCAAAGGGTATCTTTAATATAAAGTGATTGGTCTATAGCACCTTGATAATTCCATTCAAAATGAAATCCTTTTTCGGGTGAAGCGCACATAAAAAATGCAAAATTAGCGTGTTTTCCTTCAATAACCACTTTTACATTGACGTTAAAATCAAGATTCCACTTCGTTAGCCATTTATTTAGATGAGCAAGATAGATTTTGGTACGCTCTTGCAGATTATCGATAGGCGCAGAATCCAGCCATTTGCGCAAATTGGTCACTTTATCTTTGAACTTATCCCTGACTTTGTCGATCAAGGTAAGATAATTATTCCAGTCGATTTCAGGATGATTGCGCTGTAACCCACCCTCAAGCGACCAAGTGTCGGTAGGATACATAATAACAACATCAATGTTTTTCTCAGGGTAATTATCTTTAACAAAATCTTCAAACAATTTAGGTGTGGCGCGATTAGACCAGTTGCAATGATAAAGACTGTCATCCAGCCACGCAAAATCACCCGCAAACGGCGCAATGCGTTTTACTTTCAACATTTCAATCATGTTACGCTGTTGCGTCCAGCTATGCTTGCGACGGGTGGAAGCGTCACGAATTTCATCCATAGTCATGCGAAAACAGCCAGGAAACATGGAAACGCCCGAATACTGCACAAAAGCAAGATCAATTTCGCCAAATAAATTATCGACTTTATCGTAAACTTCTTTATCCGATGGACAATCGTTCATGTTTAAAATTTTCTGCCCATGGTAATTCAGCATAAAACCAGAATTTTCCCAATCCCAATATTTTGTTTTGGCCGCGGGAATCAATGTAAATGTCGTATCAGCATCCAGCTGCAAGGTTGCAAATGGTTGCAGCTTAATAATGTTATGGAAGCCGAGCTCACGAAATGTTCGCTCAACAGTCTGTGCTCGCAAACAAGGGTAATCTGCATACTCCGGCAAAATAATTTTCAAATGACGTGGCAACAGATTGAGTGAGGGAATATGCAGATGATCCTCATGCGGATGACTAAGGTACAGGTAATCAATGTCCTTTACTACTTCCTCTGGCGACATAATAGCCGCAGGAAATTTCCAGGTAGTGAAAGCGTAAATTGGTTCATTCAAAATCCAGGGGTCTGTCAAAAGGCCGCCAAAACTGCCGTTCAATTTAATACAGGCATGAGTAACATAGGTAATGATCAACTTGTCCATGAGCAACCTCTCTGGTACGATTTCCACCAGAATTTTAGGTAATTGAGTCCCTCATTACAAGGAATATCGACAATCTTAGCGATGGCGAGCAAATGACAGACACAATAGCAAATTATCTAGACATCGCACACTTCTACGAAGCCTGTCTCGATAAACATGGCGCCACGCCACAAGGTGTAGATTGGCCTAATCAGGCGGATAATGAAAAGCGCTTTGAGGTAATGCTCAATTTAATGTGTAGAGAAGCAAAAAATGCCACTATTAGCTTACTCGATTTGGGTTGTGGTTACGGTGCAATGGCTGATTATTTAATCAAAAATAAAAAATCAGCAAATATTTTGTATAATGGTATCGATATTTCACCCAAAATGATTGGCAAAGCCACCGAACTATTTCCTGATCAGTCCTTCTCAACCCGCGATATATTACAAAACCCCTTGCCGGTAGAAAGTGTTGATTATGTCATCATGAATGGCGTCTTGACTGAAAAACGCAGCCTAACATGGGATGAAATGAAAAACTTTGCCCAGCGCATAATTAAGGCAGCTTTTGATACCTGCCGCAAGGGAATCGCCTTCAATGTCATGTCACAACAGGTTGACTGGTGCGGCTTGCAGTTATTTCATTGGTCATTTGATGAAGTGGCTGCTTTCCTGTTTAAATCATGCTCGCGGCACGTTGTGTTTCGTAGTGATTATGGATTATATGAGTACACAGTCTATGCCTACAAAGTCCCAAATGAGAAATGAAGTCGCTTTTCGGCGACCTGTCGTGACAGAAGCGGTAAAAGTTCAGACTTTTTTTAAAAGAAATCTGGCTGATAACTTCGCCTATTTTCCTCAGGAAGCGCATCAGCATTACAGCAAACCATGGGAAACTGAGATACTTGCGCGCAGACTTGCGCAACAGCAAGATTTGCTCATTTGCGCTTGGGACGATGATAATATCGTGGGCATGGTATCCGGCACGTCGGCGGAAGGCGGTATTGGCACGATTATCTGGTTAACGGTAGATCGCAAATGGCAAAATCAAAAGATCGGCGCCAAATTACTTGAGCAGGCGAAGTCACATTACCATGCTATCGGCGCACACAAATTAAAGCTTACTGTGCACGATAAAAAAGCAGTCAGTTTTTATGAACGCGAAGGCATGATCATAGAAGCATTGCATCCTCAGCACTGGTGGAAGCTGGATTTTTGGGAGATGGCGTATTTTCTTCGCCAGCCATCTTCATCTTAAACCCATCATCGCAAACAACAATAATAGCATTTTCCATTTGCTTATACGCTTCATTCTGCTTTTTAATCGCATCTAGCGCCCACTGCTGATCTTTATCAGAAACAGGTATCAACGCTTTTGGCCATCTAGAACCGCCAAATAGACCTAGCAAAGATCTTTTATCTGAAATACCTGGCGGCGGCCCAACCAGGGCGAGCTGAATGGTATCAAGTATATTATTAAATAAACCACGAATAGTAATAAAATAAACAATAGCGCTCTTTTTTACACGACCAATTTTTTCCACAGGCATTTCGTTATTTAACCTAACAAGATCATCAACCATTGGCTTCATAAATGACAGCGACTTACGATTCTGCAGGAAACGCGTTAAGCGCAATTCTTTGTAAGGATATAGCTTATCAAGCACGGAATTTATTTTGCCAAGGACCCAATTGGTAGGCGGCATGTAAATCCCCTCACCCCATATTTTCATTTCAACCGCTGCAACCTTTACTTTTCGAATCATATTGGCGCAGAAGAAATTTAACCGCGGCAATCGATAAGATACTTCGCGCTGCAGTACGCCCGCTTCATCGATCACCTGCACCGTCTTTTTAAGTGTATTTTTATAAAGTGTAAATCGTTGCAGATTATTCGCTCTCGCCCAGATATAAGATGAGATACGTTTGGCAACATACGAAAAATGCTCCTGGTGATAATGAGACATGTTTTTATTCCACAGTTGCCTCACCCACAGTCCGCGATTTTTTTGTATCTCGGCGGATACACCCACGCCAAACTCAAGGCCTTCAAATTTGATGTCCAGCAACTGTACGTCTCTATTAATGCCGGTATCATAAAACGGCGTGTTGTGGTACTTATAACCCTGTTCACCCAAACTTAAATGATAAGCAATAAATTGATTGATAATATCGGATGCCCAGCAATGCGTTCCCAGTCCTAACGCTAAATATAGCCATTGTTTAGTATAAATCGGAAAGCTATCGGGAATCTGATTGCAATTAAACAAATTAGGACAGGTTCTAAATTTAAATTGTGACATTCTCAACCTGAATACGTGATCGGGAAAATAGCCAACATATTTTTTCAAAATTTCATCCCAATGCATCGTTTCGAATCTGACTTCGTCAGAAATCACCTGGATGAAATAAGCATCTGGTTTAAAAATGGTGAATAAATCGTTACAAGCCACACCTGTCGCACTCACACCGTTTAAGCGTGGCGTTAAAATATATTTAATAGTAAAAGGTCGTTTGGCAATTTCAGCCTCGATAAAAGGCTTTGCTTCCACCTGGTCTTCATCTAACTTAAACAAACATTCAACCACTGCAGGATGCTTGACTGTCGCTTCAATGTTATCCAAAAAACTTTTTATAATATTCAAATTACGACTAGGGCAGATAAAACTAATCAGTTTCGTTGACGTCATTACACTTTCTCCATTAAATCATAACTTGCTGGTAGCGGTGAGACATTCAAAATATCATCATAATCGCAATAAGCACGGCGTTTATCTACAAAACTGCCAACGAGTACATTCGCCATAGGCTGGTTGTTTTTAACTTCCGACATTAATTTATTCAGTGAATCGACTGTCTGCGCAGGATCCAGCGTAGATAGTTCCATAATTAGCGAATGAATATGCTGCTTTTCTGTCTCATCCGCTACTTTCAACCAGGTTGCCATAGCGAGCTCAAGCGCATAATCATAGTAACCTAAGAGTATTACCGTCGTGAACAAAGCATAAATTTGTCGCTGGCTCAATTTGATAGCCGGCATAGACAGCGGGTCTTTAAAAAATACCGCATCCGCATAAAACGCTCTTTCTGTCGTCACCTGGTTTTTCTTGTCTAGTAGTTTCTTTGAGCGCGTATGAATAGGCATAAAACCATAAAATGAAAATTGATTTTCCCGCAGTAACATTTCTACTTCAGAAAATAATTTCTGGCCTTGATACAATTCGCAAAACGCCACCTCGCACACCATGGTGGTAGTTTGTTTCGCAAGCGTTGCAAGACCGCCAAGAATGATCTCATATTCCGTGCCTTGTGTATCGATCTTGATAAAATCGGCGAAATAGTCCGGGAGTTGTTCATGTAATACCGCGTCAAGTGTCACTGCAAGCATTTTTTCTTTGCCAACCAAGGTCCAGTTTTTTTGCATATTGTAGCGTTCAACAAAAACAGGGTTGGGGGGCAATAAAGAATGATTGGTCGACGCTGATACTAGATGCAATGTTTTTTCAGTTGCTTGTTCAGCCAGCGCAAATGGCAGCATATTAAACGCCGCCCATTGTTCCGCATTTTTACTTGCACATAATCGTTGACACTCTGCTTCATCTGGCTCAAACCCCAATACACTGGTGAGTCCCGCGACAGGCAACACATAATCGTGCACACCACCTCTTGCACCAATGTCGATGAAACCTAATTTCGTTTGCTGTAATTCTTTAAATGCAGCAGACGCTTTAAAATGTGGATTATTTAATAAAGAATTTCGATCAGTCAGCTTTTGCATTTAATCTCTCTTATGTCAATTGCACAACATTTCTTTGAGCATATTTACCCACCCGGAATTTTTCACCTGCTCTAATGTAGGTGCACAGCAATACATAACGGAATTCATTGGTCGCATTCATATTCGACGCATGCACGACATGGCCGTGAATAAAAAGTGCGGCTCCTTTAGGCACAGTAGCATGAATAGGCTTGTAAACTTCAGGCACTACGCACTCTTCGTTGTTAGCATTGGGATCTTGCGAAGACGATGCTTCCATCTGGACCTTTCTGACTGGCAGCAAACCTTCTTTATGACTGCCTGGGTAAACAATAAGACCGCCTTTTTCAGGGTAGGTATCTGTCAACGCCACCCAGGCAGAGAGAAAAACACCATAGTTAGCCTCGACAAAAAAATTGTCCTGATGCAAAGAAAATCCACGTGTGCCGGGTTTACAAAAGAAAAATTCGGTTTGCAGCCCAACCGGCTCGCCCTCACAAAATATCTCGACAAGATCAACAATCTTTTTATTTTTGAGCGCTGTCAAGTACACATCATTAATGCGGTGCGGCATCATTTGCGGACGATAAGTACCAGATTTGGCATTTTCAAAATCTCGCGAGTGGACAATGAGGTGATCGCATTCTTCTGGAGTAAATACAGCAGGTTCGATGTGATAACCATGCTCATTAAACGCGGCAAGTATTCGACTATCGGTTTGCTTCATTATTGCATCCATCTATCAAATATATTATTTCATCAAAGCACTATCACTTCACCAACTTTGACGTCATCAAATTGCTTATCTATCACCACTGTTGCTTCTGACTGTAGATACGATTCACCACGTTGACTATATGTTATCCCAATTACGCCTGGCTCAAGATTCTTGAGACATTTCATGCTCTTTTTCTGAGATTCACTATTTTCAGTGGGACCGGTGTTGGCAGCCCCACACCACTTAATGCTATAGTTGCCATGTCCTAATGCTTGCGACAACGCCCCGCTCGCCAGAAAATAACGGTTAAAAGCATACTCTTCTTTTTCAGTAATAAAATGAATGCGCTTTAATTCATGCTGGTCTGTCAGCCAGCTTTGGATAATCGCTTCAGATTGATGTAAATATCCCACAAAATGCCACGCGGCACGCATCATGTTCAGATTTGCCTGATAAGCCTGCAATGAAAGATAGAACATTAACACTGCGGTTATCGTGATTGAACGTATCACAACAGGTAAAACCGAAGCACAACGATAAACCGACCATATCACGATAATAATGCCAGCCGAAACAGAGCCCATGAACAAACGAGCTCCCGCATTATAAGAGGGAATAACCAGGGCGAACGCGCAGCAAAGTAAAAATAAGGCGCCAGCAAAGAAAACAGGCTGAGCAAGCCGCGCTGATGTTTTATATCGATAAAAATAAGTTACCGAACCCAGCAGCAATCCACTAGTTATCAAAAATAAAATGACATTGCCCTGTGTTACATTATTAGAAAGCGGAAGAATAGACCAAATACCGCCGTAAACGTCCGCAATAGTAAATAGTCTGCTGATCATTTCGACAGGATTAAGATTAGGTTTATCTAGACGATATTCTGGCGGTACCGCTGTGCGACTATGAAAATGCATGTTGTAATATGCCCACACGAAGAAAATTACACCGGCAAGCAAAAATATTCTGGCCTCAATCATTACTTCTTTTTTCGACCTGCCCCAATCATCGAGACGTGAAAACAGCACTTTCGTAAGCATGAAAGTGCAATAAAAGAATGACATGGCGGGATAGGAAAGCATAGCGAAAATCAGCGAAATGACGGCGGTCGCTTTCAAAAAACGTGCGGCAGTTGCCGTCTTCTCGTAAGTGTGCGACTTTAACACGCAACGATATGCGATAATCGCTAATAGTATTGGTACTGGCAAAGAAAGCGCGCCAGTTAATATAGTGTCACCATAAAAATGAGGTATTAAAATCAGCGCGGCTGCAATCAAAAACCCTTGTAGTAGTGATACGCCATACATGCGCAACCAGTCGGCAATCAAACCCGCGCTGCAACCCATTAACAACACCGCGACAATGCGAATATCTCGCATGCGCTCAACGGTAAATGCGTAACGAAAACTCAGGCAATCCATATACGCCTGTAGCGGCCGCCCCAGGGTCATCATGAAGTGATAACCATCATCCTTCGCGCATGACAACCCAGGATTGCCGAATGTGTAACGGTAATCATCACCACCGTAGTACAGAAAATTAATAGCTGGCGCGAAAATAAGATAAAGAAGCGCGATACTACATAAGCTATATATCAGCAGCCATTTTCTTTCTTCGCCAAATTGTTTCAGTCGCGAGCTCATCTTTAAATCCTAATCAGGTTAAGAGCTGCGTGTACCATGTATTTATACGAACGCTTACCGCTTTAGGTACAATGACTAACATGCCTTCGGTTTGAGTGTAAGGCTCACCGGTATAACTGTAAGTCACCGCGACGACATCATGTGAAGTATTCCGCACGCATTCCAGCATTTGCGCTTGGTGATCTTTTTCCTCACCTTCTACTCCGCGCGGTAGTGAACACCATTTCAACTTAAATTTGTCATGCCCGTAAATTTCCGACATTGCCCCGCTCGCCAGAAAAAAATTGCTATGAGGATATTCAGCACGGTCAATGACAAAGTGCAAACGTTTAACGCTGCCGTTTTTGCTCAGGTAACTCATAATAGATGAAGTAATGTTATTATGATAATAAAAATGACTCAGCGCATCTGCCATCGTATAAGAACCAGCCTGCAAGGTCTGAAAAATAAAAAAACCTCCTAGTATCAATGCCGAGGCAGCGGCCTGAATTTTTGTCTTAAAAAGCAAGCCAAGGTTGTTTAGCGCCCAAATTATCAATGCAACATTGGCAGTCATAGCTGCATATAACAACCTTGAACCAAGAGAATCTCTAACTGGTATGATCAGAAAAAATCCGCAGCTAAACAAATACAGTAGGACAACATAGAACATAGACTGCCACATCGAAAAGCCTGCTATTTTGTTTTTCTTATGCTTTTGCCATAAATTAAAACCAGCGAGGATAACACCGATGCCTAATGTTAAGAGTACAATTTTACCCTGTGTTGGTGGCTTCATATATGGGAGAAACCACCAAGCGCCATCAAAAGGATTCATCAGACCGAGCATGCGCTCGAACATTTCCAGTGGATTAATAGCAGGATGGTCAACACGATAAGCGGATGGCACTGGCGCTTGCGCATTAAAGCGCATATTCAAGTATGCCCAAATAAAATAGACCACACAGACCGATACAAATAGTTTGATTTCCCTGTTTACCGCGATTTTTGTTAGCGGCCAATCAGATGACTTGGAGAAAAGCACCCGCATTAACATTAAAGTGCAGAATATAAATGCCATGGCAGGATAGGTAAGCAGTGCGCAGAACAACCACATTGCAGAGAACGCTAACCACAATCGCACACTACCCTGCAACTTGTTAGCAAAAATCAGATGCACCCTTGCAAGACAGCTATAGGAAAGTATGGCAAAAAGAACTGAATACGGCAGTGACACCGCCCCCAACTGCACAGTGTCAGCGTATAACTTGGGCACCATAAAGATGATGCCAGCGGCGAAAAAGGCCGTGAAAAACGCCACCCCCATCGAATAGAGAATTTCCGCCAGCAAGCCCATGCCTAACCCCATCAGACCAACAGTGAAGAAGCGAATCATTCGCATTCTTTCGAGCGTGTAGCCGTGCTTATAACTGAAGCAATCCATATAAGCCTGCAACGGTCGACCCAAAGTTTTCATAAAATAAAAACCATCGTCTGAACCACACGTTTTGTCTGGACCGCCAAATACATAACGAATATCTTCACCAGAGTGAAACAGCACACTGGATGCTGGCGCAAAAACATAAAAAAGAACCAACATGCTTCCAAAGATATAAAGCCACCTGCGCTTTGTATCAGCAGAAAAATTAATTACTTCAGTTATTTTCAAGAGAAACCTCTTATGCTGTTTTCAGCAAATCATCCTTGTTAAGAGAAAATCCAGCTGACTGCGCATCCTTATAAAACATATCCACTGTTTCCAGCGAATACTCCATCAAATCTTTCCCAACCAAAGACAATTTTTTCAAAATATCATTGGTAACGGTAATAATATGGCAGCCAATATCATGCGCCTGAAAGATATTCAGCAGCTCACGCGGGCTTGCCCAGATTAACTCCAGTTGCGGATACGGATTCATAATTTCCAATGCTTTTGTCATAATCGGCAACGGATCACGGCCTGTATCCGCGATTCTACCCGCGAATACTGAAATATAAGAGGAAGGTGCGTTAGCCAAAGCAGCCGTTACCTGCTCAACCTGATCAAGTGTCATCAACGCAGTCACATTCATTTTGACATTTCTTTTAGCTAAATTGCTGATGAGCGAATAGGCTGGCTCACCCTTAGTGTTACTCACGGGAATCTTAACGTAAACATTCTCACCCCAGCTCGCGATTTCTAGTGCTTGTTCGTACATTTCCTCAAAATCGTCTGAAAACACTTCAAATGAAATGGAGCGGTCGGGAACAGATTTGAGCACATCCAATGCGAACGCTTTGTAATCAGTGATGCCTGCTTTGCGCATCAAGGTTGGATTGGTGGTAAATCCTTTGATATATGGATGCTGGTACATATCCAGAATCCCTTTTTTATCCGCACCATCAGCGTAGATTTTTACTTTTAGACTTAATATCGAGTTCATTACTGCTCTCCTATTTAATTTGTGTAGCCCGGATGAGTGCTTTTCTCATCCGGGCTACATATTTAATATCCAATCCGCTGCGTGACCCAATGATGTGACTATCGCATCCGCATCATCTGGCTGTCGCTCATCATAATTCCTGTTTATCCAAATCGCTCGACATCCCGCTTTTTTTCCCGCCGTAATATCTTTCCACCTGTCGCCAATCATAAAACTTTGCTGTAAATCGACATTATGATTTTTCGCCGCCTGCAAAATCAAACCAGGCGCCGGTTTGCGACAGTCACAATTATCACTGTCGTCGTGATAACACACACGAATCTCATCAAGTGGCAGCTCTTCCATTAACGCGGAATTAATTGTCTCAACCCAGCTACGCGCAGTTTTACCCCGTGCCACATCCGGTTGATTGGTGGCGCCTAACAACAAAAAGCCCTGCTTTTTCAGCGCTTGCAAAGCAGGCAGCACATCTTCCGCGATACGGAGTTCTTGTAGAGAAGCAGGTGGATAAGGCTTGCCATTTTTTACAATGGCATCATTTAACACGCCGTCCCTGTCTAAAAATACCGCGCGATTCATTTATTTAACCGATTCCCATTTGGTTTGCGCGACTTTTAATTTGGGATGCGACACTAACAAATGCCACACTACCGCTTGAAACGCTTCTGCGTGCGGCGTGGTATTGTCAGGATTGGGTGTGGGTATAATCACGCAGGCATCCGCTACCTTGCCGGTATAGCCGCCATCGCGACCCACGATGCCCATAATTTTGGCACCGACCTGTTTGGCGTATTGCAAAGCAGAGACTAAATTAGGGCTGACATTTTTTTCCAGGTTACCGCCACCCACTGACAGCACCATTAACATATCATTCGCTTTTAATTTGCTCACCTCTAGCCATTTTGCAAAAATAGTCGCCCAACCTTCGTCGTTGGTGCGGGCGGTTAGTTCGGATACATTATCCGTCGGCGCGTAAGCTTCAATACCCACTATTTTGCGGAAATCATTTACAGCGTGCGAGGCATTCGCCGCACTGCCGCCGACGCCGAGTACAAATAAACGACCATCGTTTTGACGGGTGTTGGCGAGCAGATCAACGGATTTTTCAATTTGTGTTTTGTCGATTTGATTGATGATGGATACCGCTTCGGAAAAATATTTATCAATGAATTGCATGAAAACTCCCAAATATGTAAATGGTGGAGCAAGTCTCGCCTCCGCTAGAATGCGGGAGACTAATCCACTCTATGTATTCATTACTGCGCTCAGATAATACTTGAATTGTTCGATACCTGTAAACGATCATTTAAGAAAATCAACTCTCATTGAATGAGTGCAGTTGGATCGTTTGCTTAGGCTTAAAGTTTGCCAACAATGCCCAGCCATTTTGCTTAATTTCATTGCCGAGCGTGACCAATAATTCAAAATGAACGGTCAAAGCAATTACTAAAAAAAGCACCAGATAAATACACTGTTTTATATTAATCATGTGTGACTCTTTTAATCAGGCCAAGAATTTGCTTAAGCATGACTGTTAAAAACAAACCAAGCAAAATAAAATAAAAACCATCCAGATAAAATCGATAACGCTGCTCTTCAGTGCCGGTCGTAAAATTAATCATTAAGGTGGTGTATAAAATATTGCACAATATAAAGGCGATAATAATATTTTCTTTACATTTTTTTGCTGGTTCAAAATGAGATAACAGATACAAAGGAATTATGCTGATCACATTATATCCTAACACTGCCCACATAACATAATATTGAACAGGCCAATCAAAGCGTGTTTTAGTTAAATACAAAAAACCACTAAAGAAGGCTATTAATCCCAACAGATATATAACCGTAAAACTCATTAATCGTTGAGGTATTTTGATATAAGCCACACCAAAAATAATCAGTAGTGGCAGCATAAACAGCAAAATCAGACTGATATTTTCACTCCCAGCTGTCATGGACGAAGACACATAGGGGTGGTAGCTGAGCCAACTACTTAAAAGCGAATTGGACAACTGACGGGGGTTTCCCATAACATCAAAAAAATAGCTCGGACTTTTGGTGAAGTACAATCTCCACCCTTCATTAATAGAAGCAAAATAGGCATAGGGATAATGAATGAATGATGCTACGGCGTTTTTTCCATATTCCTGCGACATGCCAATATTACCCAAGACATTACGATGCAGCCTTTTATCGCCTGACACAGAATTCAGAATAGCAATACCGCTATAATCTTTGTTTAATTTATTTACAAAAGTATCTCGATATTTTTGTGCAATAACGTCATAGCAGTAATAGCCTGTATACCCCATATTTTCGAATTTGTTTGGAAACCCATCTGCTGTGTGAGGACATAACGCCAAATCCGAAAAATATCCTTTTTTTATGCCATCTAATCTATCTGTCAGACTTAAATGCCATTGCATTGTAGCGTTAGATAAAACTTCGCCCTGCCAACTGTTAAGCGTGAAAATATGAAATAGATAATAATTTTTAACATAGGGAACGAGTAATAATACAAATGGGATAATGGCGGATTGTAAAATAATTTTTTTGTGCTGATTTAATACCCACATCAGGGTGACAAGCACGGGAATAAAATAAAAGGCAATGTGGTATAAAGGTCGAATATTGCACAACAGACTAATTGTCAAAAAGAAATAAAATCCATTCCGCCAAGAAGGCAGATCGATCAGCTTCATGAGTCGATGTGTAGCGATCAGAAGCAAACACATGACTGGGAAATCATAAAGCCCCCATGTTTCAAATAAATTGAAGGTTGGGCTTAAAATGAAAATTAAAATCAGCAGAGTTGCTAAATTTTTATTGACCCCCAAGCGAATTTGAATTTTATAAAGCGCTGAAATAGCGAACAGCCCCAGGCCTGTGTGCAGCAGATAAATCCCAAGCTGGCCGTCAGGCGGAAAAACCAGCGTGCAGAGAAAAATATAAGCAGTAAACAACGGAGCCTGCACGTGGTAGTAAAATAGTGATTGCCAGGGGTGACCTTTGACTATATCCCACGGTATCCAAAATTGGGGGAAAATAATGACACTTAGAAATCCTTTACCAAAGCCTGCGCAGATTAAGGCATATAGGAATTGTGCAAAAAAGAATGAAAAAAAACAAAATAGTAAATTTGGTTCTCGCGTGATGTTTTTTTTAATCCATTGAGTTAGCATAGGGGTGCCTAAAATGATCGCCAATTTTAAACCAACAGATTAAATATCACAACGGACAGATTTTATGCAGAACATGTTTAGCATTGGTTTTAAACAAAAAAGGCTGATTAGTTATATTTTGCTGAGCTTCGTTGTTTTATATGTCATTTTCTCGCCCGCAATTAACCAACTTTACTATTCTTCTGATGATTTTCGATATGCATTTGGAGGTTTAAATAAAACCTGCGTATCTGATGATGGATTTGAATTCATGCTTACATTAGGCAGGCCCATTCAAGCCTATATTGATTGCGCCAGTTATAAATTCGCTTACACGCTGGAGCGAATGCAAATATTGAGACTATTCTCTCTGTTACTGCTCGCCACGACGATTGGATTGTTGGCAAATTTGTTTTTTTCACTTCGACTGTCGCTTGTTTCAGCCCTGGCATCAGCCTTCTGTTTCTTTTTAATTCAATATCTTTATAGTCCTGTTATTTTAATGGGCACACTGCCCTTAGTTCTTCCCATTTTATTTGCGCTCCTTGCAAATTTATTTTTAAATGTATCGCAACAAGATACAAAAAAAGTTTTCAGACTTGCATTATCAGTCATATTGTTACTGTGCGCCTTGTTGACCTATCCTGCTGTGGCTTTCTTTTTTGCTGTCATCATTCTTCTTAAAACACTTTTTTCAGATTTATCTGATTGGCCTGTTATCAGATCAAGAGTAATTCTGGAAACGCTGACATTTTTTAGTGCCTGCCTGCTTTATTTTGTGTTTGCTTATCTAAATATGCACTACAATGCACGAGCACTCATTCCACCCTCCTATCATTTAGATCACCCCAACTTTAATATCCTTGAAATCACTAAACGGCTTGCTTCTTTAATAAATATTTTTGACGATAAATGGGCCATCCTGCCTTCTGGACAATCACCGGCTCAAAAAATTATTCTGCTCACTCTACTATTAGCTGGCAGCGTAGCAGGTGTGATTTTATTATGCAGAAGTGATTTTTATAAAAAAGAGAAGAAAACCGCTCTATATTTTTTGCTGCAAAAAACTGCGGCGGTATTTTGTTTGCTAATATTGAGCAATGCATTTTTGCTTGTTATACCTGATTTTGATTTTATAAAGTTCGAACACTGGTTATTGTATGTCTATATCGCCTCTGTCTTTTCCTTATTAATATGGTGCGCTTATCAATTAAGTGGATTGTTTTCTCCCCATTGGCGACATGCGATTTTCATTTCATTTCTACTTGTCTTTTTAATACCTGCTAGCTTGCAAGCTAATATAATAATGACAGCAAGAAGCTGGACAGCAGCCAAATACATTAACTATCACCAGCGACTCGTTGCCAATTATCTGTCAAAAAGCGAACCGCTAAAACGCATACATTTTATCATTCCCTCTTCTTATTATCCTTACGACCGCTATTTTTTAATTAATGCGGTATTAGTTCAGCTACATGGACGTCACAACTTTGACTTGACATGGTGTTCGCTCCCACGAGGTATTCCAGGTAAAGAAATCGATCATCAACAAGACATGCGTAATTGTCTTGATAACCTGGGATCAAACGGAATTGCTGCAACGTATAGTTTTGTTGGCGAACCCTATCAGCAAACACCTGACATGCTTGTCATTGATGATACAAAAATCTCGCCTATCGAATATTTTAATGACTGGCTTATAAAGTCCCATAATATACGTGGCTGGTCATATTCATAATGATTGCCTAAGCTGCATTAACTCAGTATTATCCAGAACAAGCAGAGTTAAGGCATACGGATGTTTCATGAAGGCTCTCAAAAGAATACTTCTAATTACTATCATTAGCTTAATTGTTTGGGTATATGTTAGCCATTCAGGCTTGGATAGTTTATTCTATGAACTTCAAACCATGACAGGCATCAAAGCCCTACTCATGTTTTCTCTGGTTTATCTCACCAGTAATCTACTACTTTTACCGCTTGGCTTGCCACTTAACTTGCTTGCTGGCTTGCTGTGGGGAACAGTATTAGGGGGATTGTTAATTAATGGATTGGCTACCCTTGTTGCTGGGCTAGCTTTTTTATTAGCCCGCTTTATAGGCGCGTCATTTTTTGCCGAGCAAGTTAGTCGTTACACCATACTTCGTCGCTTCAAGGATACAATTAATCGTTATGATTGGCAGTTTATTTTTACGATTCGCATTAATCCTATCATCCCTTTTTGTCTCTCCAATTATTTATTCGGCTTGTTGCCCGGCTTATCCTTCAGACACTATATAACAGCTACTGTTGCCGCAAATTTATTACCTAGCTTTGCCTTTGCTTCTATCGGCGCCATATTTAAAACCGTTTCACTTACTAACACCAATATAAACTATTGGATTATTAATCTTGGTGTGGCGCTGCTACTAATCACCGGTGTATGGCTGATCAAAAAAACTATTAAAAGGAATTCCAATGAAAATAACATTATGTGTACTGACCCTAAATGAGTACGACAGTGTCAAGATAATAATGCCGCAAATAGATAAAAGCTTATTCGACCAGATATTAGTGATAGATGGAAACTCTACTGACGGCACAATTGAATGGTGCCGACAACAAGGTTACGAAGTATATATACAGCAACAACGCGGATTACGAAGTGCTTATGAAGAAGCCTTGCCCCACATTCGTGGCGATGTCATGATCACCTTTTCTCCAGATGGTAATTCTCTCACACAATTATTACCGGATTTAGTAGCTGAACTTAAAAAAGGACGAGACATGGTCATCGTGTCCCGCTACCTAGGTAACGCCAAGAGTGAAGACGATAGCTTCATCACTCGCTTTGGCAACTGGATGTTCACTACTTTAATTAATGTTTTGCATGGCGGTAAATATACTGATGCTATGGTGATGTATCGCGGCTATAAAAAAAGCCTGATCACCGATTTGAAACTACTGGATCCCAAAGCTTATAACTTCCCTGAAAAATTGCTTGGCACACGGGTCAGCATTGAGCCTTTGCTGTCTATTCGCGCGGCACGCGGCAAGCTAAATGTAAGTGAAATTCCTGGTGACGAGCCTGCACGTATCGGCGGCCAACGTAAATTACAAATAATCCGCTGGGGGTTAACATTCTTGTATCAAGTCGTTACTGAAGTTTTTAGACAAAAACCTGTTGTAGTGAAAACTGCAAGTATAAATGAACGGATTTAAATTAATGATTGGCATAAACCAAACCGCAGCTGATCTTAAATTTCTGACGCCAGATAGCTTATACGAGCAAATAAAGCAATTTACTTCGGGAATGGCAGTGACCAAAGGTGTATATGAACTGGATGTAGCCATGTGCACGCTGGAAGATTTTGAATGGAACCACATGGATCAGTTGCACAGGCCCGCAATACATCGAACGTACGACAAAAATATCCGCATTGCTTTTGGCCATGATTTTGCTGTTTCTCTCACACAATGGGGTAGATGGCCGATTTTTATCACCGTTTCAGATGTGTATGTTGCAAAAGGTTTATTCTATCAATCGCTCACACTTGCTGGCATTATTTTTCTACACTCTATTATTTCCATGCAGAAAATCGGCGATGATACGATTCACCTAAAGCATGAGTGGTATATTGCTTCGCACAAACTATTTAAATTTTTACATAAACCCATTAGCAAGCAGCTTTATAAATTAAA
The DNA here is from genome assembly GCA_027459575.1 of Gammaproteobacteria bacterium. Taxonomy (GTDB): domain Bacteria; phylum Pseudomonadota; class Gammaproteobacteria; order DSM-16500; family DSM-16500; genus Aquicella. Next base: position 39,019 of record DAIDIB010000005.1, read on the forward strand.
TGTGCGCTTGCAGCAAGAAGACGAGCAGCTTAGACAAGGACGTTATACGCAGCGGAAAAAAGGATACACTTTTCGCACTGATAATCCGAATTATTATAATTCCAATCGCCTTTCCAATAACACCATTTATCCCGCCTTGAAAAACCAGGCATCGATTTCTCTGACAGCCATCACTAATGAACCAACCCTGCAGGAAATCGGCGGCGTCGAGTTTATTATTCAGAGAGAAAATAATGATGTTCTGATCTGGCCAGCAGCCTGTCCGCATGAAGGTGGCCCGCTGATCACCGGCAAATTTTGTAATCAGCAAATCACCTGTCCATGGCACAATTTACGCTTCAGTGCTGTGAAGCTATCTGTTGACACTCCAGTTGGAACTAGATATGGGTTTATGTATCAGCTGACAGATAACCAATTATTTATAACGCATGCAGAGTCATTGAAGAAAGAGTATGCTGAAGAAGAATTTGCTTAAAAACATTAACGATCGTTCTTTGCGACACGTTTTAACTCTTGCTGTTAAGTGGACCCCATCGTCAAAACAATTTCTTCTTCGAGTTTAAGATGGTGCCGACCCTTACGCAGCTGCACAGCGCTGCCCCGTTTCTACCGTTGATGACGCTTCTTGCTTCACATTAAATTTATCCACTATCCTGGCACCGCCACCGACCCCAGTCCGGTAAACCTCATCTGGCGTACAATAATCTAATGCCTGATGAGGCCTCTCAGTGTTGTAAAACAAAAAATATTCAGTTAGCCCCGCGATCAATGCTAACACACCGGTATAACATCTCAGGTACACGTCCTCATATTTCAAGCTGCGCTATAGCCGCTCCACGAATATGTTGTCTAGAGCCCGTCCACGGCCGTCCATACTAATCTTGATACCATGCAGTATAGTAGGTAACATGGCTTAGGTTACAAATCATCGAAAAATGATGCCATTTTCTCTTTATCTTTTCTAATTTCTCTCATGTGCCTCTTAGTTTTATCACGCAGCTCATTTTTATCTATTGCCATCGATCCGTCTAGTTTTTTTGTCTTCAGAAATCGCTAGCATTTTTCCGTTGGGTTAAGCTCGGGTGAGTATGGGGGTAAAATTTCTATTTTGAGAGTTTTTTTATTTTCCTTCTCGAAATTTTTTACGATTTTCGCTGTATGCGTAGGAGCACCATCAACTATAACAATAATAAATCTATCGGAGGACTGCTTCATTAATTTTTTTAAAAATCGAATAAATATTTTTGCTGCAAACCTCTCTTTCTCTTTCGTCAATTCAAAACATAACCTGCCTTGTTGATTAACAGCTGCAGTTATGCCAATATTTTGTCCGCGTTTTCCTGAGACGCGAACAGTGGGCTTCTTGCCCGGATAAGCCCAAGTTTTTCCTATATAAGGAATCAATGAGATAATGGATTCATCTGCATAAAATAATAAAGCACGCTTCTTTTTGGCTATTTTTAGGATTTTTGGGAATCGCTCATTTTTCCACTTTCGTAATTCTTTTGAGTCTTGTTCTAAAGCTTTTCTTTCTGGAAATGTAACTACTCGCACCCCTCATCCAACTATTTCACCTGCAAGTGCCATCTGAATTGCAATTAATGGATT